>NZ_KV794756.1:0-1459 GCF_001808895.1 Corynebacterium sp. HMSC070E08 | reverse complement strand
TATCAGGTGTCTACCAAACAGGGGTCAGGTCCAACCCCAAAAAATGCCAGGCCAACAACCACCATGAGAGAAGCACCCGCATTAACGCCCAAAATCCCCGGGTCCGTCATTGGGTTTCTGGTCACAGCCTGCATCAAACCACCCGCAACCCCCAACGCACTACCGGCAACCAACACCAAGAAAGTACGTGGAACGCGAGACTGCCAGACCACCTGCGATACCGGATCCGCCGGATCCGGGTTAATCAGATAATGAAAAATATCCGACGGTGGAATGCTGCGTGAGCCCACCATCATGCTCAACACCAGCGCACCGGCACATAAGACCGCAATGATAATGAAACCAATGAGCCGGTTGGCCTGAGCAACTGGCCTTTCCACAGCCTTCGGGGCTGTGGAGGTTGTGGAACTTGCTGGCATAAAAGACTAGCTCACCTTGTCGTAGGTCTCTACCTTGTCTGCAAGATCCTGCAGCCAATCGGCATAGTTACGGCTGGTCAACGCACCCTTGGAAGACCACGTGGATACCTGGTCTGCCTGGACAGCTGGAAGGTTGTCCCACAGCTCCGCAGTAAATGGCGCCTCTGGGTCATAGTTTTCTACCAAGATGACATCAGCAGGGTAGGTCGAAGCATCTTCCCACGCCACTCGACCCCACGGGTTTCCTTCCGCTGGTGTGTCTGGGCCTGCGATGTTTGCGCCAAGTTCTTCCAGCATGTCCGCCTGCGGGAAGCCCACGCCGGTATAGAGCATTTCCTTGGTTGGGCTGGTCAGCAGGAAGTTGTAATCCTTGCCGTCTACTGCTGCGGTGAACGCTTCCTTGGCCGCTGCGAAGTCTCCATCTGCCGCCACGATGTTGTCAGCTTCTACGTCTGCGCCGAAGAACTCTGCAATCTCGCGGGTATCCGCAATCCTTTGATCAATAGAGCCTTCCGATGGCAGCGGCACGAAAGGCGCAACGCGCTGCAACTGAGCGTTGACGTCTTCATCGAACCAAGACCAACCCTTCGCGTTACCGTTGCCGATGATGGCATCCGGGCGCAGTTCAGCCAGCTTTTCCAGATCGATCTCAGCATCTTGGCCGATGGTCTCAATACCTTCGATGTCAGCATCACCCATCAACGCTGGGTTGTCACACTCAAAACCAAACAACGCATCCGGCTCAATGCCGTACTCGTGCAGAGAGCTATAGGCGTAGCAGTCCATAACGATGGTTTCTGGCTGGTTTTCGAAGTCGATGTTTAGCCCCTCAATACTGGGGTGGGACAGAGTCAGCTGCTCACCGTCGCCAGCCGCTGCATCTTCCCCCGAGGCTTCTTCCCCCGAGGTGGAGCACGCCGCAAGAACGAGGGCTGCAGCAGCACTTAAAGCCATCAATGCCGTCTTTTTCACTTGTTATTTCCTTTGCTGGGAATAGGGATCAATTAACCGGCCCTTCCGGTTTTAGAGTGCGTTGATTT
>NZ_KV794755.1:0-14164 GCF_001808895.1 Corynebacterium sp. HMSC070E08 | reverse complement strand
AGCTGTATAGATGCATTCACCACCTGAGCCCGCCCCGGGGATCGGGCTATGTTTTCGTCACGTAGGGCAGTCTGGTCCCCACCCCATGAGGCTCGCGCTCTCGTGTGGAATGGAGAAAGGTATCTCGGCACGTCCTTCAGGACTCCAACCCTCACAGTGGTTAGCAGGTCTAACAGCTGGCGAGAATCTATTCGCTATCCTTTTGCGAGTCTTCTTCGACTTCTTCGATGCGCTCGGCGCCGAGGATATCCTTAAACACTGAAGCGTCGACAAGCTGGCCACGGCGGATGACCGAAATCTGACCAGTCGGTTCCAGAATCATAAGCTGGACGTCGCTACGCCGTCCGAGCCCCGCCTTGCGCACAGCGGAATTGATATCCCTCTCGGTGATGTGCGCAAAATGCATGTTGTCCTCTTGCAGTTCCCCCTTGTACACCAAAAGGACCGGTTTTCGGTCAATGAACCTCGACCACCTCACCAGCTGTCTGAAGGTGCCGAAAGCGGCCTCCAACAACATGAGCGTAAACAGTCCGATGATGCCGGCGGCAAGCGTGGGCGGGTTGCCTACGATGACGCGTCCCGAAACCGCACCAAACATAATGATGATGACAGCATCTGAGGCCGTGATAGACGTCAGCACCCGACTACCGAAAAGCTTGACCAAGAGCATGAAAGCCAAGTAGATGCCCAGCGTTGCGAACATCACCACCGGGATGCGGTGAGGCTCGATGCCGAGCTGATACATTGCCTCGCGTCCAAATAGCCTCAGTGTATCCACAGCTTCCCACCATACCTTCCGCATGCGAAAAGCCCGCACCTCAGTGCGGGCTTTAGGAACGAGACTGACTAGATGTTGAACTGCTTGCGCAACTGCTCAATCATCTGCTGTACCGGAGCCGGTAGCGCGCCTGCCGGCAGGTTAATAGCGCCAATCACAGCGGCAATGGCAGCGGCAATCGCTACGGTGATCCCCACGCCCAGGCCAACGGAGGACGCTACATCCTTGTTGGAGCCGTTATCCTTCGGATCCTTCGGGTTCTCTGGGTCCTTCGGGTCCTCGTCGTTACCCGCGCCCTCAAGGGTGATAGGCAGGACAGCCTTAGTACCAGCATCCGTGGTGATGGACAGCTTCTGCTCGCCCTCTAGGCCCTCCGGGATGGTGAGCTTGACGGTTGCGCGGCCACGCTCGCCAAACTGCTCATCACCCGGCTGTGCTGCGTTATCAATGCCTGCCTCAGCCTTAGCGTCACCCAGTGCAACGGTGACCTTCTTAGCCTGCGGCTCCTCAGCGTTGGAGTAGTTCAGGGAAGACAGGTCAATGGTAATCTCGCTGCCCGGCTTCAGGTCCCCCTCAATGTGAGCACCGATCTGACCCTGGCCGGTGCGGACCTTGGACTCTCCGGACGCAATGTAGTCAATCATCGCCTGGGTGTCCATGTGGCCAACGTCATTGCGGTTCTTGATGGAACCGGGCTCGAAGAAGCCATCGCCGCCTGCTTCCGTATCGCTGGATGCGAGGAAGGAGGACAGAGCAATGCTGTAATTCTTGTTCGGGTCAATCGGTTCACCGTTAATGGTGACGGACTTAACACGCTTGCCTTGCTCAGCCTTCTGGTCGTAGACAACGGTGACATTGTTGGACAGGCCTAGAGCCAGACGTGGGCGGGACTGGCCAGGCTTCCACTGGTTTTCCAGTGCGGTGATGAAGTCAGCTCCGCTGACCTCAGCGGTAATCACGGAGTTTCCGAAAGGCTGAACAGCAAAGATGTCCTGGTATGTAACGTCACCTTCCTTGAGGTCGGCGCGCACACCGCCCGCGTTCATGACGCCAATTTCGATGTCCTTGCCCGCCGGCTTGGCTAGAGCGTAGCGCTGACCTTCCGCAATGAAGTTGTTAAGGGTGGACTCCACACCGCGGTTGGAACCGGTGTCCTTGCCCTCATCGGAGCCGCGGTACATGGCCTTCTCGGTGGTACCAGCAGTCTTGGCACCCTCAATCTCCGCTACTTTCTTTGCTTCCTCGACGACCTTAGCTACCTCGGGGTCGTCTTCGAGGCCCTGCAGCTGGGCGAAGACCTCTGCGTCGGCCACGTCGTACTGCTTGAGATCAATCTTGGTGATCCTCTTCTCGGCCTTGTCGAAGGTGATGTCGGCGTCGTTAAGCACCTTGCCGTACTCGTAGCCCTGTGCCCAGTACAGCGGCAATGCGCCCTCACGGGCAACCTCGCCCTGGGTCTTGACGTGAGTATCACCGCCAAAGAGGATGTCCACATCCTTGTTGAAGCCCTCAGCGAACTGCTGAGCATCCTCGTGCATGAGCGCCACAACAACCTCGGCCTCGCCGGATTCCTTCAGTCGGCTGGCTTCCTTATTGGTGGCCTCGACCGGGTCGGAGAACTCGACGCCCGGGATGGACGCAGCAGACACCTTGTACTTGGTGTTCTCAGTGACGGTACCAACGAAGCCCACCTTCACGCCGTCTACCTCCTTGACGAAGGAAGCATCGAGCAAGGGCTTGCCATCCTTGGTGACGTTGGCGCCCAGGATCGGGAAGTTGGACTGGTCCTTGATACGGCCCATAAGATCCTTATCGCCCTTGTCGAACTCGTGGTTGCCCACGGCCGTGACATCGAGATTCATAGCATTGAGGGCCTCGTTGGTGTACTTGTCCTCAGAAATCGCAGACACGAAAGCGGAACCGCCAACGTTATCACCGGAGGAGGTCAAGGCGTACTCCTGGTCCTTGTTGACGGCCTTGATGAGCGCAGCCATGCGAGCAGCACCCATCTCGGAGTAACCAACCAGTTCCTCGGTTTCCTTATCAAAGTTTTCGGCCAGCTCAAGGTGGCCGTGGAAGTCGGTGAAGTTGGTGACGGAGATGGTCACCTGGTCGGCCTCAGCGGCGAAGGCAGGTGCGCCGGAGACGGCAACGGCGGTAACGGTGGTGGCGGCCAACAGCTGGCCAAAGCGGCGGAAATTCACGTGGTACTCCTGAAGATGAGAGGAATCTTGTCCACGCGTTTATAACGCATCCATCACGGTTGCGCAGGGCTCGCTAACGCCTCCACCTGCACGTTTACTTAGCGTCTTCCCCGTTTTCATCCCAGCGCAACCCAGTGTTCAACCACACACCCCCGGTTGAGGGGGCGGTGGTTTAGCCGTGGGCTTCAGTTCGCCTAGGCGGTGACGCGGTAGACGTCGAAGACGCCCTCGGTGTTGCGCAGCGTCGTCATGAGCTGCCCCAGCTGCTTGGTATCGGACACCGAGAAGGTAAAGCGCACGGTCGCAATGTGGTCATCGCCGCGGTTGGACGTCATCGACAAAACGTTGAGGCTCTGCTCGCTGAAGATACGAGTCAGCTCAAAGAGCAGGCCCTGGCGGTCGATGGCCTCAAGTTGCAGTGTCGCAGAGAAAGCGCCGGAAGACTTCGGCCCACCGGCCCACTCCACCTGCATCATGCGCTCCGGCTCGGACTTCAGCTTTTCAGCGTTGGTGCAGTCAGCACGGTGCACAGACACCCCACCGCCGCGGGTAACGAAGCCAAAGATGGCGTCTCCTGGCACGGGCTGGCAGCACTTCGCCAACTTGGCCATGACGTCTGGGCTTCCCTCCACCAGAATGCCGGTGCCGGATGCGGAATCCTTCGTATGCTGCGCGCGGGAGTTCTCCAGCTCACTCAGCGGGGTGCGCGAAGCCAAGGCATCGACAGCGTCATCTTGATCCCCAAAGAGAGCCATGAGCTGATTAGCAACGTGCTGCGCCGATACGTGGCCCGCGCCGATAGCGGTGTACAACGCATCCACGTCGGGATAGTGCAGCTGCTCGGCCACCTGCTTCATCGAGCTGGCGGTGAACAAGCGGTGCATGGGCAAACCACCGCGCTGAACCTCAGCGGCCAGGGCATCGCGCCCGGCTTCAAGATGCTCCTCACGGCGCTCTTTGGCAAACCACTGCCGCACCTTCGTCTTCGCCCGGGGCGACACCAAGAACTCCTGCCAATCCCGCGACGGTCCTGCGTTCGGATCCTTCGAAGTGAAAATTTCCACCTTGTCGCCGGACTTGAGTTCAGACTCTAGGGCCACGAGTTTGCCATTGACCTTGGCGCCGATACACCTGTGCCCCACCTCGGTGTGCACAGCGTAGGCAAAGTCAACGGGGGTGGAACCGGCAGGCAGGTTAACCACGTCGCCCTTCGGGGTAAACGCAAAGATCTGCTTGGCGGTCAGGTCATAGCGCAAGGAGTCGAGGAACTCGTTGGGATCTGCTGCTTCCTTTTGCCAATCCAGCAGCTGGCGCATCCACGCCATCTGGTCGACTTCTTCCTGGTGGCCGGAATTCTTGCCCTTAGTTTCCTTGTAGCGCCAATGCGCCGCCACGCCGAACTCAGCGTTGTAGTGCATCTCGTGCGTGCGCACTTGCACTTCAAGAGTGGAGCCACCGGCCGCAATCACGGTGGTGTGCAAGGACTGGTACACGCCGAAGCGCGGCGAAGAAATGTAATCCTTAAAGCGCCCTGGAAGAGCCTGGTACAGCGAGTGCACCACGCCGATGGCTGCGTAGCAGGAGTTGATGTCATCGACAAGAATACGGATGCCCACAAGATCGAAGATTTCCGCAAAGTCACGGCCGCGCACGATCATCTTCTGGTAAATCGACCAGTAATGCTTCGGGCGGCCCATCACCTCAGCCTCGATGCCGTTGGCCTTCAGCGCCTGGCTAACCTGAGCCTTGATCTCTTTGAGCGCTCGATCGCGCGAGGGCGCACGGTCGGCCACCATGCGTACGATTTCGTCATACTTCTTCGGGTACAGGATGGCAAAGGCCAAATCCTCAAGCTCCCATTTGACGCTGGCCATTCCGAGGCGGTGAGCCAGCGGCGCGATGACGTCGAGAGTCTGGCGTGCCTTCTTAGCCTGCTTTTCCGGCGGGAGGAAGCGCATCGTGCGCATGTTGTGGAGACGGTCGCACACCTTGATAACCAACACGCGCGGATCAGTAGCCATTGCCACAATCATCTTGCGGATCGTTTCCGCTTCCGCAGCGGCGCCGAGTGCAACCTTGTCGAGCTTCGTAACACCATCGACGAGTCGGGCCACCTCAGGACCAAAATCACGAGTCAGATCCTCGAGCGAGTAGTCGGTATCCTCCACCGTGTCATGCAGCAACGCTGCTGCGACGGTCGTGGTGTCCATACCTATCTCCGCGGCGATGGTGGCTACCGCCAGCGGGTGCGTGATGTATGGCTCACCGGACTTGCGGAAAACGCCTTCGTGCAGACGCTGTGCCGTGGTGTAGGCGTTATTGAGTAGTTCCGCGTCGGCCTTCGGATGAAATTCCCGGTGAATGGACATCAGCGGGTCGAGCGCCGGATTGATCTTTACTCTGCCGCCCGTCAGCGAACGAGCCAGGCGGGCGGACATGCCGCGGACGCCGCCTGGCCGCCATGCAGTCTTGTCCTGCTTTTCAGTCGTCATGTCTGCCTCCGCGAAGTAGCTTAGGCATACAACCTTAGTCCTTTGTCCCCATCTGGTTGAGCACAATCAGCGGAGAACCTTCCAGGCGCTCGCGGCCCTCCAGTCCCTGAACCTCCAGAACCACGACATTGCCCACGACCTCTGCTCCTGCGGACTCCAGGAGCAAGGTGGCGCCGTGGAGAGTGCCGCCGGTGGCGAGGACGTCGTCGACAAGCACAATGCGCTTGCCCTTGATGTCGATGCCGCTGTTAGGGATTTCCAGCGCGGCGGTACCGTATTCCAGCTCGTACTCCTGGGTCAGCACCGGTGGCGGCAGCTTGCCTTTCTTGCGAATGGCCAAAATACCTACCCCCAACTTGTACGCTACGGCTGAACCCAGCAGGAATCCGCGCGCATCGAGGCCGCCGATCATGTCAGCACCGAGCTCCTTGCACGCCTCAGCCAAGCCATCGACAACGGCGGCGAAGGATTCAGCATCGGCCAACACCGGAGTCAGGTCCTCGAAAAGGATTCCTTCCTCCGGGAAATCCGGGACAAGGCGCACCTTGTCTTTCAGGGCTTGTGCTGCTGCGACGTAAATCTCGCTCACGACTCTTCCTTTGTTTCGGTTGCTTCATTTCGGGTATAGCCCCAGCGGTCGAGATTCCACCCGATACCCGCAGGGCCAGTGTAGGGCACCACGCCAGTCACAGCGCGATCAACGATGAAGGTTCGGGGCTGCGCGGCAATGGGAATAGACGGCAGCTCCTCCCAAAGCTCTTGTTCCAGTGTGCGTAAAGCCGCAGCGTTCTTCACACTGGCAGCGGGCGCGGAATACTCCCGCATCGGGTCGACGGCTCCAAGGTAGACGTCGATCTCCGGCAACCCCGTCGAGGGGTCGGCGTCCAGTTGGGCACGGGATACACGATCCCCCGAACGATCCTCCACCGTAATCCCGGCTGGTTCGCAGGCTGCGCGTAGCTCCTCCACCATCGCTTTATAGCGCGGGTTAGGTGCCAGGTATCCGACGCCGACCGTATAGCCAGCGAGGCCGGAAGCAGTGGCGGTGTCTACAGGGACTGTGGTGAGCGACGCCATTTGTGATGCCACCGAATCACTGGTGCTCACTGTCCGCACGGAGACGGCGGGTACCTCCACGCCGGATTCCTTTGCGGAAACTTCTGCCATGCGTTGTGCATCGACGCAGGCAGCGAAAGCGGCGCGTGCCCACGGCTGCGCGAAGGTGCCGGCTTCGGAGAAAACCAAAGTATCGGTCATGCCTCCCGCAACGGAGTTAACGTCGACCGGTTTTCCTTCTGCGTCCCGATTCAGCCACGACGGTGCCGCGGTAGGTGACTCGGCCACGCGCAACTCGTCCGAGGCCACAAATGCAGCCGCATCCGCCGTGTTCGGCAGCATGACGATCTCCTTCAGCGACGGCTTGTCGCCGTAGTAGTTGTCGTTGGCGGTGAGTACGATGGCGCCGTCGTCCTCGACGCGATCAATGCTGTAAGGACCAAAGGAAATCTGTAGCTCGGGATCGAAACGGCCTGGTTCGGTAGAAAACCCCTCGCGCCACGCCTCCGCCACAGGCTGCAAGGTCGTCACGTCGTAGGCGTGAAGCGCCGCGTTGAGCTCCTCCATGCTGAGCTCTGCTCGCTTAGCTAACGCGTGGGCGGGCACCACCGTGCCCGGCCCAAACAGGTAGCGCCAGCGCGAACCAGCATCTGGGTTAAACCAGACGGTGAACTTCTTACTATGCGGTGCACACTCCATCTCGGCTATGTCTTCCGCCAACGGGAGGTGGGAGCCAAAGGTCTCGCTCAACTGCCCGGCGATATACGCCAAAAGGTAGTCATCACATGTGACAGGTTCTCCGTCGGCAAAGCGTGCCTGCTCCGTGAGCGTGAAGTCCACACGAGCGCCGACGCCCTCGCTCTCGGCCGGAACGTACTCAGCATCTGCCAGATCCGAGTTCGGAACCATCTGCCCAGCCGGGCCTGGCACGTACAACGCAGGGAACACGCGGCTGGCAAGCTGCGCGGCGCCCGCAGCTTCGCCCCAGTCAGAAGCCGCATTGCTGGTGGCGATGCGGGCGTCGCTCAGTACTGCGAAGCGCGGCGGCGGGACATCCTTGCCTGCCCTGTCCTCCTTCGCTCCACACGCAGAAACGGTAAGAGCAACAGCGAGCAGTGCCGCAACTGATGAGGCGCGCACGATTTAGCGCCCAGGACGCCAGGACGCGCCACCGGACTCCTCGCCGCGCGGCTTCGTTGCGGGCTCGGAGGCCGTGGATGGGGAAACTGCTGCCGGGGATACCACAGTGCGCGCAGGCTTCGGTGAATCATCGTCGGCGTCGTCTGCGTCCCCGCCTTCCGCCCGATAAGCGGCGACCTCAGCGTTATGCTTCTTGACGCTCTTGCGCTGGTTCGACAATGTCACCAGCAGCGTCGTTGCGAGGAAGATGGAAGAAAAGACGCCTTCGATAACGCCGATGAACTGGACCAGAGCCAGATCGCGCAGGGTACCGATACCCATCAACCACACAGCGACGACGAACAAGGCGATAATCGGCAGCGCGGAAATGACCGAGGTAGAGATAGAACGCATCACGGTCTGGTTGATGGCCAGGTTGGTGAGATCGGCATAGGTCTTCTTACGCTGGCCCTCCAGCCCACTCGTATTTTCATCTACCTTGTCAAAGACAATGACGGAGTCGTAGAGGGAGAAAGTAAGCACAGTCAGCAGGCCGATAATGACCGCCGGTGAAACCTCAATTCCAAAGAGGGCGTAGATACCAGAGATGAAAACACCGTCAAAGATAAGGGCGAGGATAGCGGCAAAGGCCATATCACGCTGCAGGCGAACCGCCACGTAGATAGTGGCGAGCACCAGGAAGACCGCCATGGCGATGACCATTCGCTTGGTAATCGAGGCACCCCACGATTCCGATACCGTCGAGGAACCGATCGCGTCCGGGCTGGGCTTGCCGTTTTCATCCTTGACGTGGAACTCTTCGAAGATGGCCTGGCGTGCCCGATTCACCTGATCCTGGGACAGGCGCTCGGAGGTGATTTCCAATGTCTCCGAGGAACCGGCGCCCACAATCTGCACCAGCTCCGGTGTGACACCGGTGGCATCCTTGAAGGTTTCCTCTACCTGCTCGGTGCTGAGGTCTCCCGCCGGCATGTTGAGCTTCGTACCGCCTTCAAAGTCAAGGGACAAGTTAAAGCCGCGGAGCGCAATGGCCAAAATGGACGCGATGAGCAGCACGCCGGCGATGGTGTACCAGGTTTTGGCCCGGCCCACGAAGTCGAATCCGCTGCCGTCCACGTAGAGACGGTCAAAGCGGGAAATCTTGCGGTTAGTGGTTTCGACAGCCATGTTTACTTCTCCTCATCCGCAGCGGTAGCAACGGGGTTCTTGGCCGGTTTGGCATAAAAGCCGCGTTCACGGCGCTCCTCCACAAGGTTGTAGATGCCACCAAGGCCATTCATGGATGGTTTAGCGAAGGCCGGGCGGCTGCCGAGGAGCTGCATGAGCGGTGCCATGATCAGGAAGGATACGACGAGGTCGAAGATCGTGGTCAGCCCCATGGTGAAGGCAAATCCCTTGACCGCACCGATGGACAGGAAGTAGACCACGACGGAACCGATCAGGGTAACTGCCTTACCCGTGACGATCGTTGCACGGGAGCGTTCCCAACCCGTGCGGGTAGCGGAGCGGAATGTGCGGCCGCCCAAGAGCTCATCCTTCATGCGCTCGTAGTAGACCACGAATGAGTCAGCCGTGGCGCCGATACCGATGACCAAGCCCGCCATGCCAGACAGGTCCAGCGAGTAGCCAATCCACCGGCCCAACAGAACCAGAGCGCCATAGAGCAGGACACAGGTGGCGATGAGCACCAGCAAGGCCACGGCGGACAGTGCGCGGAAGTAGTAGATGGAATACAGGGAGACCAAAATCAGGCCGACAATACCCGCAATAAGCGCTGCCTCAAGAGCTGCCTTACCCAGTGACGGAGGCACGGTTTCCACCGTTCCGCCCGGCTCGCCGTTAGCGCCCGTAAAGGACAACGGGAGCGCACCGTAGCGGAGGTTGTTGGCCAAGTTCTGGGCTTCTTCCTGCGTGAAATCACCCGTGATGGACGTGGCAGAACCCACCGGAGTCGCACCCTGGATAACCGGTGCGGAAATAACGGCGGAGTCAAGAGTGATGGCCACCTGCTTCTGCAGGTACTCCTGCGTCAGGGTGGACCACGTCTGAGAGCCGTTGGGGCCGTCGCCAGTCTTGAATGCGAAGCTGATCTCCATCTGGCCGGTTTGGCCGTTGAGACCGCCCTGAATTGGGGATTGGGTATCGATTTCGTTACCGGTCAGGCGGGTACCGTGTGGATCCTCAATGCCATCCAGCAGCGGAGCCGGCATCAGGATATAGGGCTGCTGGTTCGAGTAGTCACACGCCACGAGCGGCTTTGCCGGATCGTCCGTGCCGGCCAGCGGATCGGAATCGGCATCGCACCGCATCAGGCCCAGGGCCGCGGTTTGAACGGTGGGATCCTCGGACTGACGGTCCTTGAGAAGAACCTCGTTAACCTGGTCGCGACGTTCGGTTTCTTCCAGAGAGTTTGCTGGGTCCGGAAGCGGCTTTTCGCTCACGGTCGGGGCCGGAGACTTCTTCGCGTCCTTGTTTTCTTCCTTCTTATCCTCACCCTGGGCAGCATCGGCGCTCTGGTTAAGCGCGTCGTGGATAGAGGCCAGTGCGTCATTCGCCTGCTCCGGTGCCACGACGCCGAACTTGACCCAGCGGTTCGCCATATCCGTCATGGTCTTTTCAAGCTTGTCCAAGTCCGGCATCGGCTGTTCACCCACTGGGCGGAACAGCAGCTGCGAGGTTTGGCCTACAGCCTGCGCCTGGGAAGCGTCTTCGCCCGGCACCGTAATGACCAGGCTAGAGCCGCTGATAACGACCTCAGAGCCGGAGACGCCCATACCGTTGACACGCTGCTCCAGGATGTTGCGTGCCTGCTGCAGCTGATCCTGGGTGGGGTCTTCGCCCTGCGGAACGAGGGTTACTCGCGTACCGCCCTGCAAATCAATGCCGAGCTTGGGAGTCGGCGATTTATCGCCGGTTAGGAAGATAAGGGCGTAAACCACAATGACGATGAGCACAAAGAGCGCCATTGCTCGTCTGGGCCATTGCCGTTGACGGCTGCTAACGCCACCACGTTTCGAAGCGGACACAAAGATCTCCTGTGTTGTGAGGAACAGGGCTAAAAATCATGGGTCATGGCAGCCACTGCCACGCACGTGCTGAGTGTCGCGGCGCCACCATGACTAAAGCACAGTCCATCATCGTACGTCATGGACCGGCATAATCCTTAACAGGTTTAAGGTGAGGCACCCGCAGTGTGACGAGTGCAACTTGTTTTAGAGCTTCGGAAAGCGTTCGTCCTCACCCTCCTCCGGCTCAGCCGCTGCTTCGTTCTGGGAAGCAATCGGCTCCGCGGAGCGCACGATGGCCATGGTGTCGAAGGTCATCACCGTGCCGTCCTTGACTCGCAAATCAACCTGTTCACCGCGGGCCTCCACCACGGTTCCGTGCAGGCCACCGGCCGTAATCACGTCTAAGCCTGGGCGCAACGAGGACTGGAGCTCCTTCATCTGCGCTTGGCGCTTGCGCTGCGCGCGCATGGACATGAAGCTCGGCAAAATGACGAGGACGGCGAGAACAAGGAGAAGAATAAGTTGGGTTCCGTTCATAAAAGGCCAGTGTGCCAGACCTGCCCGCCTCCCGGCCAATTGCCGGGACGATTAGAAGAGTGTCCCGCCGACAGTTCCTTCGGGCGCCTCAAGGCCCAGGTGCTGCCAGGCCGCTGCCGTGGCAACACGGCCACGCCCGGTGCGGGAGATCATTCCGGCGCGCACGAGGTAGGGTTCGCAGACCTCCTCGACGGTTGACGGTTCCTCGCCCACCGCAATAGCCAACGTATTAACCCCCACGGGTCCACCGCCGTGTCCCTTAATGAGGGCCTCGAGCACCGCGCGGTCAAGACGGTCCAGCCCACGTTCATCAACGTCGAAGACCCGAAGCGCTGCCTGGGCAGCTGCCACATTAATGTGCCCATCTCCGTTGACCTCGGCATAGTCGCGCACACGACGCAACAGCCGGTTAGCAATACGCGGCGTCCCGCGCGATCGGGAGCCGATCTCCACCGCGGCATCCTGGTCGATATCAACCTCCAAGATTCGCGCTGCTCGGGTAATCACTCGGGTGAGGTCCTCGGTATCGTAATACTCCATCTGCGCGGTGAAACCGAAGCGGTCACGCAACGGACCAGTCAGCATGCCCGCGCGCGTCGTCGCTCCCACCAGAGTAAAAGGTGGGATTTCCAGCGGGATGGAGGTCGCCCCAGGGCCTTTGCCCACGATGACATCGATGCGGAAATCCTCCATTGCCATGTAGAGCATTTCTTCCGCGGGACGGGCGATGCGGTGAATTTCGTCGATGAAGAGCACGTCACCTTCCATGAGATTCGACAGCATCGCGGCCAAGTCTCCGGCCCGCTCCAGTGCGGGGCCGGACGTCATGCGCAGGGAACTTCCCAGTTCTTGAGCGATAATCATCGCCATCGTGGTCTTGCCCAGCCCAGGCGGGCCGGAGAGCAACACGTGATCCGGGGTGACACCACGGTTTTTCGCGCCATTGAGCACGAGCGATAGCTGTTCGCGCACCTTGGGCTGGCCGATGAATTCATCGAGGGATTTCGGGCGCAGTGAGCGCTCAATATCGTGCTCGCCTTGTTGCTCTGTGGCGTCCACATCCTGGTTACGCTGCGGAGGCGAGGTTAAATCCATCCCCTCCGGCAGCTTAAACTCAGTGCGTTCTACATCTGACATGTCGTCCACTCTCCCCTATTTTTTGGCCCCGAGTTGGTTGAGGGCTGCTCGCAGCACCACCGGCGTCGCCGCATCGGGCTGCTCAGCCACTACCGATTCCACCACCGGACGAGCCATCTTGTCCGTAAAGCCCAGCCCAATGAGCGCCTCAACGACATCCTCCACCACGTGGCCGGCAGCCGCAGGGGCGGAGGCCGCAGGATCAGCACCGTCCGTGGGCGCAAACGCCTGCACCTTGTCCTTGAGTTCTAGGATCAAGCGCTGCGCTACGCGCTTTCCTACCCCCGGAATCTTCTGCAGCCGTGCAGCCTCCTCCCCCGCGATTGCTTGGGCTAAATCACCTGCGCTCATCACGGACAACGCGGCCAGCGCCAGTTTGGGCCCCAACCCAGAGACCGTCTGGAGGACGTGAAACATGTCGCGGTCATCCTGGCTGGTGAACCCGTACAGCGTCATCGAATCTTCTTTCACCACGAGCGTGGTCATGACTCGGGCTTCCTCACCACGCTGGAGCGTGCCCAGCGTGGCTGGGGTGGCCAGCACCTTGTATCCCACGCCGGCGCATTCGAGCACGGCATGGTCAAGCTGGATGTCGAGGACAGTTCCGCGCAAAGATGCAATCATTACTTAGGTTCCTTGGTTCGAGTGGATGTACCACATAGCTTAAGAGGACGTCTTCGCCGCCCGAGAGACGGACGCGGTGCGTGGTGAGGTGCCGCGCACACCGCTCGTTCGTGCCCCAGCCCCCACGCCAGCACTCGGATCACCCCCGCTCATCCATGCCAGGGCCGGCGCACGCCAGCAGTGGCAGACGGCAAGGGCCAAGGCATCCGCAGCGTCCGCTGGCTTAGGCGACTCGCTGAGCCCCAGAATTCGGGTGATCATGGCGGTCATCTGCTTCTTATCAGCGCGCCCGTTGCCCGACACCGCCTTCTTCACCTCCGAAGGGGTGTACATGTGTACTGGGATGTCGCGCTCTGCGGCTGCAAGCACCAAGACCCCGACTGCGTGCGCGGTCTGCATCACGGTTGACACCTGACCGCGTTCGAATACGCGCTCGAGCGCCACGACATCCGGCTTATAGTCATCCATCCATTCCCGGACCGCGACTGACAGCCGCTTAAGGCGCTCTCCCAGATCCTTGTCACTGGGCGTACGGACGACGCCCACGGCGATGGGAATGACCGCGCGCCCACGTCCGGCTTGGACAACAGACAGGCCACAACGCGTCAGACCGGGATCAATACCCATGACACGCAACCCCTCCAAGTTCACGGCTGCCTCCTCGCCCTTTTTATTCTCACCCTATACAACCACTCGTTTATCTAGAAACAGTGTACACACATGTGTTCTAGTGCAGGCAGTCCCCCGAGCCGAATACACTCCCTCAGATTGTGGGGCGTAGAGTGGCGCGCATGTCTCAACATCCTAATGGCTTTTCTGAGTTCATTCGTTCCCGCCATTCCGCGCGCGCGTTCCTTCCGGACCCCATCCCCGCAGAGGTTATAGAACAGGTGCTGATCGACGCCCAATCCGCCCCCTCCAACTCCAATACCCAACCCTGGAATGTGCACCTGGTTGGCGGTACGGCATTGCAGGACTTGAGCGCCGCTCTCATTGCTGAGTTCGATAAGAATGGAATCAACCCGGACTTCACGATTGACTACGGTCAGGGCGTCCACCCGCAGCGCTCGCAGGCGTTAGCAGCCAAGATGTACGGTCTCCTCGGTATTGCGCGCGAGGATAAGGAAGCGCGCACGGAATTTGTCCGTGAGAACCTTGGACCTGACCCCTGTTTGGTAGACACCTGAT
>NZ_KV794754.1:0-16399 GCF_001808895.1 Corynebacterium sp. HMSC070E08 | reverse complement strand
CACTACGTGTCCACGATTTGCGGGCAACCCCACCAGTGGCGCTCTCGTAGAGACAAGGTACTCATCGCTGGCCGGCGCGGAGGAAGAAGCAATCGAGATTAGTACGAACGATGACGGGGAAATTTCAAATACAGCCATTGCGGATATATCACGACAAATAGATTAGTTAGAGTAGGGGAATGTTATGGGTGAGGCTGTGAAGAAGGACCGCGGGCCAGTTTGCAGCGTGCTCATGTCCTACGACTTTATTCTTGGATTTGTGACCGGAGGAGCGACGGCTTCAGTTCCCGCATTTTTTCTTGATAGCCGTGAAGGGCTGCAGTCGATTTTTGTGGGAATCGCAGGTGTTGGAGCAGGCATTGCGACTCTGATTCTTACGGCCATGGCGGTACTCGTAGGAGTGGTTTCGCCAGCTTACGCAGAATTGCTTGGCAAGACAAAGACCGGTGTTTCAGGGGTGGCCCGGCCCTTTAGGCTAGTGGCACAGATTTCGGCGTGTGCGTCAGCATCGGGGTTGGTGGCTGCAAATTTGTTTCCACTCATTAAGGCGAATTCTTGGTGGGTTTGGGGCGTGACTTCGGCCCCGTTCATTTTGATTCTGTGGTCAGTGTTTGGGTGTGTACAAGTATCTCAGCAATTGGTCTACCATTGGGAAAATGCGTTAAAAGCAAATGAATTGGAACGGAGACGCTTAACGGCACAGAAACAGAACGTTGAGGCTAAAAAAGGAGTCTCCGAACGTGATTTTTAAGGCTTGTTTTTGTCACGCCAAGCGAGGTAACCGACGCGATGCTGCTGTTTGCCTGAAGACACTAGGGGAACCTCCAGTTGGGGAACCATGCCATTACCAAATGTGGAAAATCTTGTGATTTTGGGAACTTCCTAGCAATGGGACGCGTTGATCCCAGTGAAATGACAAACACGGCGGCCCCACGGGGCTGCTTTTTAGAGAAAGACTGTGAAAGGAATCGGGATTCGCGTGCGTTCTAGCAACCCCGTCATGAGTTCCCTCTCGTCCAGCCAAAGTCAGACCCAGGGTAATCCCTACGGGCAGAGCGATAATCCATTCAGCCAAGAAAGCCGCAGCGCTGATCGTCCGCTGACGGTTGATGATGTCGTGACTAAGACTGGCATTACTTTGGGCGTCATTATCGTCATGGCCGTGCTCAACTTCGCTATCGGTGAGTTGATCAACCCGGGCATCGCGATGATTCTTACGCTGGTTGGTGCGCTGGGCGGTTTCGTTACTGTTCTGGTCTCAACGTTTGGCAAGAAGTTTGGCTCAGCTACGGCGACGTTGATCTACGCAGTGTTTGAGGGTCTTTTCGTGGGCGGATTCTCGCTCATGTTCGCCGGTGTGTCCTTCGGCAACTCTGACGGTATGGCGCTTATCGGCCAGGCCATCATGGGCACTGTCGGCGTGTTTATCGGCATGCTGATGGTCTACAAGACCGGCGCTGTTAAGGTCACTCCGAAGTTCAACAAGATCATGTTCGGCCTCATCGCCGGCGTGGCTGTAATGGCACTGGGCAACCTGCTGGGAGCTATCTTCTTCGGCTTTAACCCGCTGCGTGATGGCGGCATGCTCGCCATCATCTTCTCCCTCGTCTGTATCGTGCTGGCGTCCCTGTCCTTCATGACGGACTTCGATCAGGCTGATCGCCTCATCCGCCAGGGCGCTCCGGCTCAGTACGCTTGGGGCATTGCTCTTGGCTTGGCCGTGACCTTGGTCTGGCTGTACACCGAGATTCTCCGTCTGCTGAGCTACTTCAGGGACTAGCTTCGGCAGTGCTCTTTTACGAACCGGTGGCCGACATTCACAAGCAGTGTGATGTTGGCCACCGGTTTCTTTTGTGAGGCGAGATGCGCGCGGCACCAAGCTTCCTGGAGGTGCTGCTGGTCTCAACGGCCGTGGGTTGGGCCGAGTGCCGGAGTTGTCGGCGAATCCGGTGACGTCGGCCGCGGGGCTGGGCGGCTTCGGTACTGTGCCCACTGGACCGCAGACCGGTACGCATCCGGTTCTTGGTGGTCTCCCCGGGGCCGCAACCGGGAGTGGACTGCAGAGGGACGGGAGGGCGTCGCTAAGCGGAGGCGGCCTTGGCGGAGGTGGGGTCATTGGTAGCGCCGGCGGCGTCGGCGTTGGCGGCACCGGTGGTGTTGGTGCTGGTAGCGCTGGTGGTGCGACTAACGTCGTTGGCGCTGCTGGGGGAGCAAGTGGCGCGAAGTCGGGTGTGAGTAATGCTCGCGGCGCGGGGATGCGGATGATGCCCATGATGGGCGGCGCAGCCCGCGGCGGTGAAAGCGAAAAGAGGATCAAATCCGTCACAACGCAGGTTGAGCGCGATCCGAACCGCCGAGATCTCCTCGGTGAAGCGCCCGCGGTGCTGCCCGGAGTCATCGGCGAGTGGGCCCGGGAAGAAAACTAGGGGCCGTGGGTGAGGGATATTCTCTCATAACCTCATAACGCGAAAAGCGGCGCCCGAATAACGGGACGCCGCTTTCGCTTTAAGCTGACGGTGAGCCTACTGCTGAACCGGAGCAGTGGTGTACTCGGCCGGAGCAACCTCAGTCTCAGCCGTGGCTTCAGTCTCAGCCGTTGCTGCGGTGGACTCGGATGCACCAGCACCCGGCGCCTCACCGGTGAAGGTGGCACCGGTGTCGACCTTCTCAGTGGAATCCTGCTCGCTCGGCGGGTGGCAAGCAGCCAGGGTGAGTCCAGCGGAGACAACCAGACCAGCGGCAGCGAAACGAGTGAACTTCTTCATGTGATAAAACTCTTTCTCAGAAAAACGATGACCTAAGAGCAGTATAAATTAGGACTTGCGCGGAGTTGCGGCCTTTGCGGAATCATAAGGTGCCGCGGAGACCACGGTCACCGACAAGGTCTTGCCGTTCGGCGCGGTGTACTCGCGGGTTTCGCCCTCAGCAGCACCCAGGAGGGCAGCACCCAGCGGGGACTGCTCGGAGTAGGTCTCCAGATCCTTGTTATCCGATGCCGCAGCGCGGGTACCGATAAGGAAGGTCTCGCGGTCTTCCTTGTCACCGTTGTAGTAGACATGGACGACAGAACCGATGTGGGCAACGCCTTCCTGGACGGCGGTGCGCTCGGTGGTGGAGTTAGCCAGAACCTCGGAGATCTGCTTGATGCGGGCCTCTTCCTGGTCCTGCATTTCGCGGGCGGCGTCGTAACCCGCGTTCTCCTTCAAGTCACCTTCCTCGCGGCGCTCATTAATCTCGGCGGCGACGACCGGGCGGTGGTCGATGAGGGCCTGCAGCTCGGCCTCGAGCTTGGCCTTGGTTTCCGGGGTGATGTACTGCTTCTGCTGCTCAGCCATAGTGCAACCTTCCGTTGACGGTTCCTGATGAACGGTTTTATTTCTTAAAGACTGGGCCTAAAAGCGCAGGTGGCGCGGCCCATTCAGAACGCTCAACATACTAGCATAGCTGGGCTTTTACTCGGCGTTTGCCTCACCCGCAGAATCCATGGTGCTGATATCGAGGTAGGAGGGGATATTTCCGGAGCAGCCGTAGACGCCACCGGCGACGGCAGGGTGATTGGTAGGGATGTCCACGGCGACGCGCTGGGCGGCTTCGCCGCCAGCCGGCACGGCAATTTCGCGGCGGCCCACCTCTGCCTTGGAATAGTCAAAAGCCTGCACGATGCAATAGGCAGGCTCCTCCACGCGGTTGCGGGTGATGTCTACCCACACGCGGGCGGTATCGTCGGAAAGAATCTCGTGGGTGACATAGGAGATGTCCGCGTTAATTTTCTGTTGGCTGCGCACGTACTGCACGCCAAAGACGACGGCCGCCACCAGCATGCCCAGGAAAATCAGGACTAGGGCCCGATTGGTCCAGGATTTCCCCGTGCGAGCAGAGGAGGACGAGGAACCGTAGCGAGACCGTGCGCGTGCGGAGCGAGAAGCAGGTTGGGCGTCAGACATGAGTCTGATTCTATCCAACGGTCGCTACGAAGTTACTATCCACTAGACTGGGCCTCTGTTTAAAGAAGCGATGTAGGGAGATGTATCACCCAGTGAGCACAAAGCGCCTTTTGGCTATTCACGCGCACCCTGACGATGAATCCTCGAAGGGTGCTGCGACGACCGCGAAGTATGCCGCGGAGGGAGCGGAAGTCCTCGTCGTGACCTGCACCGGCGGTGAGCGGGGGGATATCATCAACCCAGCCATGGACCGTCCCGGCGTCCTCGAGAACATGGGCAGTATTCGTCGTGAAGAAATGGCGAAGGCCGCCGCCGCCTTGGGAGTACAGCACCGGTGGCTCGGGCACGTGGACTCGGGCCTTCCGGGTAATCCGCTGGCCCCCAATATCAAGGACCTGCTGCCTGAGGGCTGCTTTGCTCTCAAAGAAGATGATGATGTGGCCCAAGAACTCGTGGAGATCATTCGGGAGTTCCGCCCCCAAGTCATCATTACTTATGACGAAAACGGCGGCTACCCGCACCCGGATCACCTCATGGTCTACCGTGCTTCTATGTTGGCGTGGGAGAAGGCGGGCGATGCCGCCTACCACCCAGAATTGGGAGAGCCGTGGGAGCCGCAGAAGCTCTACTACACGCACGGTTTCGTGTACCAGAGAATGAAGATCTTTCACGACCTCCTTGTAGAAGAGGGAAAGATTAGCCCCTATGAGCCGATGCTGGCGCGCTGGGACACCGCTTTTGGTGACATCATGGCGCGCGTGACCACGCAGGTAGAGTGCGCGGATTACTTCCAAAACCGGGAGGACGCCCTGCGCGCGCACGCCACCCAAATCGATCCGGCTGGTGCTTTCCTCGCTACGCCCGTCGCCGTGCAGCAGGAGCATTGGCCAACGGAGGAGTTCGAGTTGGCCAAGACCCGTGTCTCGTCCTCACTGCCAGAGGACGACCTATTTGCGGGAATCCCGGAAGTAGGGGAATCTTAAAGTATGAACGCTTTGTACTTCGCGGCGCATGACGTCGCCCTGCTCGCCCAAGGGAGCCAAAGCGGGCCGGTGGGACCGGAGTTCGGTAAGGCCTCGCCCATTGGTTTGCTGATCCTCGTTCTCATGGGAGTGGCCGTCCTTTTTGCAGGCTGGAACTTTCACCGCCGCTATTCGCGCTTCCGCCGCCGCACCATGTTCGCGCAGGATCATGGCATCGATCCTTTTGATGATGAGGCGGTCGATGCGGCAATGAAGGAAGCCGGCATCCTCGATAACAGCAAGAAGTCCATCTTTTAACGCAGAGGACGTTTCCCCACCGTGAAGTTCCTAAGCCAGCTCCTATACCCCCTGTATGAGGCGCGCCTAACGCGTGAGATTAAAAACAAACCGCAACCACGCCACGTGGCAATCATGGCGGATGGCAATCGCCGCTGGGCGCGCGAGGCGGGCTTTACGGATATCAGCCACGGCCACCGGCAAGGCGCGCGGAAGATCAGTGAGATGATTTCGTGGTGCCAGGGCACCGACATTGAAGTCGTCACTATCTACTTGCTGTCGACGGAAAACTTGAAGCGCAGCGAGCAGGAAGTGCAGTTGCTTTTCGACATCATCTCGGATGTCGTCACGCACCTCTCCCAGGGTGACTTGGATTGTCAGATCCGCCTGGTCGGGCACCTAGATCTGCTCCCCGAGCAGGTCACAGCCAAGATGCAGAGTGCGGCTGAGGCTACCGAGGATCACCAAGGTGTCATCGTCAATATTGCGGTGGGCTACGGCGGGCGCCAAGAAATTGTGGATGCCGTACAGAACTTGATCCGTAGTGAAGCACGCAAGGGGCTGAGCGCTGAGGAGATCGCGGAGAACGTGACGGCGGAGGCCATCACGGGCAACCTGTACACCAAAGGGTTGCCGGATCCCGACCTCGTCATCCGCACTTCCGGTGAGCAGCGGCTGTCCGGGTTCCTTCTGTGGCAGGCAGCCTATTCCGAGATTTGGTTTACGGATACCTACTGGCCAGCATTTCGCCGGGTGGATTTCCTGCGTGCCTTGCGCGACTATTCTCAGCGCTCGCGCCGCTTTGGGCGCTAGCCGGGTTACGCCGCCTAGAGCTTGCGCATCCTGACCTGTTCCACCAAATGGTGTGAACCTTTGCGCAGGACCAGGGAAGCGCGCACCCGGGTGGGCAAAATATTCTCAATGAGGTTGGGCAGGTTGATGGACTGCCAGATTTCGCGTGCCTGTGCGTAGGCTTCCTCATCCGTCATGTCCGCGAAGGAAGCGAAGTGCGCGCCCGGCTCGCGGAAGGCAGTGTGCCGGAGCTTGAGGAAGCGGTCAATGTACCACTTCTCAATGTCGTCCACGCGGGCATCGACGTAGACAGAGAAGTCAAAGAGATCCGACACCATGAGGGTTGGCCCGGTCTGCAGGACGTTGAGGCCTTCCAGGATGAGGATGTCCGGTTGCCGGACCTCTTGGAATTCATCGGGGACGATGTCATAGGACACGTGCGAATAAAGCGGTGCGGTAACCAGTGGTTTGCCGGATTTAACGTCGGTAACAAATCGCATGAGCGCGCGGCGGTCATAAGACTCCGGATAGCCCTTGCGCTGCATTAGCCCGTGCTCTTTGAGATAGGCGGTGGGGTAGAGGAAACCATCGGTGGTGACGAGGTCGACCTTCGGGTGGGAATCCCAGCGTTCCAAGAGCACTTGGAGCAAGCGCGCCGTTGTCGATTTGCCCACGGCGACGGAGCCGGCGACGCCGATGACGAAAGGCACGTGCGTCGGTGGGTTACCCAAAAAGGCCTCGGTGGCGGCGGTGAGTTTCTGGCGGGCCTCCACCTGCATGTGAATGAGACGGGATAGTGGCAGATAGACTTCCGCCACCTCGGTGAGATCGATGCGGTCACCAATACCACGGAGTTTTTCCACCTCGGTGGCCGTCAACACCTGTGGCATGGATTTACGCAGGGCACGCCACGTATCGCGGTCAAAATCGAGGTACGGGCTCGCATCGGTCATTCGCGCCATGCCGACTATTGTCGCACTGCATCCGGCGCCTCGTGCAATTGCCCCGAATGAAAAGATTCTTAGAGGCCCCCGCGCGGGGGATAGGGGCGTTAGGATGTAGAACTAGCTTCGGCGATTTCTAAAGCCGGTGGTGTTGTGCTGCGAGCGGGCGCCGCTGGCTATCTTGACCATCTGTAGGAAGGGACACCACGCTTTCATGACGACTACGAACAATTCAGACGTGCGCTACCAGGAGATGCGCGATCTTGACCCCGAGGTCTTCGATGCTATTTCTGGTGAGATCGCTCGTCAGCGCGATACCCTCGAGATGATTGCTTCGGAGAACTTCGTCCCCCGCGCCGTTCTGCAGGCGCAGGGTTCTGTTCTCACCAACAAGTACGCAGAGGGCTACCCGGGGCGCCGCTACTACGGCGGCTGCGAGCACGTTGATGTCGTGGAGGACCTGGCTCGCGATCGTGCCAAGGCGCTTTTCGACGCCGAATTTGCCAACGTCCAGCCGCACTCCGGTGCCCAGGCCAACGCTGCGGTGCTGGCGTCGTTGATCCAGCCGGGTGACAAGATCATGGGCCTGTCCTTGGCTCATGGTGGTCACCTGACCCACGGTATGAAGCTGAACTTCTCCGGCAAGCTTTACGACGTTGCCGCGTATGAGGTCGACCCGGAGACCATGCGCCTCGACATGGACAAGGTCCGCGAGCAGGCTCTGGCTGAGAAGCCGCAGGTGATCATTGCTGGTTGGTCCGCCTACCCGCGGACCATCGACTTTGAGGCCTTCCGCTCCATCGCCGATGAGGTCGGCGCCTACCTGTGGACGGATATGGCGCACTTCGCGGGCCTCGTGGCCGCCGGTCTGCACCCCTCCCCGGTGCCGCACTCCGATGTTGTGTCCTCCACCGTGCACAAGACGCTTGGTGGCCCGCGCTCCGGAATTATCTTGGCCAAGCAGGACTTTGCCAAGAAGATCAACTCCAACGTCTTCCCGGGCCAGCAGGGTGGTCCGCTCATGCACGTCATCGCGGCAAAGGCTATTGCTCTCAAGATTGCGGCCACCGAGGAGTTCAAGGAGCGCCAGGAGCGCACCCTGGAGGGCGCTCGCATTCTGGCTGAGCGCCTGACCGCTGAGGATTGCACCAAGGCGGGCGTCGACGTTCTCACCGGCGGCACCGACGTGCACCTCGTCCTAGCGGACCTGCGCAACTCCGAGCTCGATGGCCAGCAGGCAGAGGACCTCCTCCACGAGGTGGGCATCACCGTGAACCGCAACGCGGTTCCGAACGATCCGCGCCCGCCGATGGTCACCTCCGGCCTGCGCATTGGCACCCCGGCCCTGGCCACCCGCGGTCTTGACACGGCGGCCTTCACCGAGGTGGCGGATGTCATCGGTACCGCGCTGGCAAATGGCAAGAACGCGGACGTCGCCAAGCTGCGCGCCCGCGTGGAGAAGGTCGCCGCGGACTTCCCGCTGTACGACGGCCTTGAGGACTGGAAGCTGGTCTAAGCTTCCGAACGCTCCTCGGCGTGAGCTTTCCGGGCGGCCTCGAGCCACTCGGGCATTGCGCTGAGGAGCTCTTTGATTTCTGCGGTGGTGAGAGGGCGATCCATGTCGTTCTTCTTCAGCGCGGTCACGGAAATGCCCAGCTTCTGTGCCACCACCGGGCGCGGGTGCGGGCCCTCGCGGCGCAGGGTGGCCAGCCACTCCGGCGGGTTCTCCTGCAAGTCGCGCAATTGCGCGTGCGTTACTGCAATGGCTTGAAACTCCTCCGGGGCGGCCGGCAGGTAGATGCCCAGCTTCTTAGCCGCGGTTTGCGCGCGCATGGCGGTACCGGAAGGCTGCTGGGTTTCGTTGGCTGGGGTTTCATTATTCGGGGTATCAGTCACGCTCACCACGCTAGCAGCACCGTAGTATGAGGTGCATGCTCCGCCTTGTCTTTTGCACTGGTACAGAACCCGGTAAATGGTTTCGCCGCTACCGTGACTCGCATTCTCTCGAGTCCCTGGTGACCGCCGACGCCGATGATGCGATGGCGGCTCTTCTTGCCCAGGAAGCTGACCTTGCTCTGACCCGCCTGCCAGATCTACGGGTCGATGACAGCTTCCATGTGGTTCGGCTGTACGAGGAAGCGCCTGGGATCGCAGTTCCGAAGGATTCCGTGTACGCCGAGGTAGGGGAGGACATTACACCGGAGGATGTCGCCGAAGAGATCGTGAATTACCGGATTGCGCAGGATGGCAGCGTCGACGTCCCTGCCCTGCGTACCGCTCTCCAAGTTGTGGCAGCCAACGTGGGCGTGGCCATCGCACCTCGACCGCTGCTGAAGGTGCTCAGCAAGAAGCAAGTCGTGGCACTGGGCTTGGAGGATCCCACTGTTGCGCGCACGGAGATCGCTTTGGTGTGGCGCCGAGCAGACGATGGTGACGAGATTCAGGATTTCGTCGGCGTGGCGAAGGGAAGGACGCGGAATTCTTCCCGCAATGTTGCTGAGAAGCGCAGTGCCCGTGACAAAGCAAAGGCTAAACAAGCACGCAGAAAGTCGCAAGGAAAGTCTCACAAGGGCTCGATTTCCAAACCGTTATCGAAAAGATATAGGGGGTCTCAGCAGCGGAAACGTAGATAAGGAAGGCTCTTTGTTGTCAAATCATAGGTGCATCGGTGGCGGGGCGGCCGCGGCCGAGCCTACGGTGGACTTTGTTCTCAACAAAAGTACTTAGAACAGTGCTCAACAAAAGAGAAAGGTTTAGATAATGAAGAAGATGACTCGTCGTTTCGCTGCTGGTATCGCCGCTGCGACCCTTTCCCTGGGTGTCGTTGCCTGCTCCGATGCTGAGGACGCCGCTAAGGACGCTGGCGACGCTGCACAGTCCGCCGCGTCCGATGCTACCGATGCTGCCGGTTCCGCTGCTAACGAGGCAAAGGACTCTATCAACGGTTCCGAGTCCGCTGAGGCTTCTGATTCTGAGGCTTCCGATTCCGAGGGCGCTGACTCCTCTGAGGCGGAGTCTTCCGATTCGGGTTCCGCTGATTCTGAGGGTGCCGAGGGTGATAAGGAGAGCGTCTCCACCGCTAACGGTGATGTAGAGGTCCCTGCCGACTTTGCGCAGGCCATCAAGGACAAGGCCGCCGAGTGGGGCGATCCGGAGTCCATCGAGTCCACCGATGCCGGTAGCGTTGCTACCTTCGCCAAGGACAAGCTGCTGGCATTCAGCGAGGGAGATGGCTCCCAGCCGATCATCGGCAAGATCGCTGAGACTTGGACCGAGGAAGGCGGCTTGGACAGCAAGGTTGGTCTGCCGACCGCCCCGGAGAAGGCTGAGGGCAACGGCTGGGTACAGGAATTCGCCAACGGCACCATTTCCTGGATGCAGGGTGAGTCCGGCGAGTACGAGGCCACCATTAACTAAGAGGGCTCACAATAGAGCCAGCTTTCTAAGAAATGCTCCGCACTGTAAAACCAGTGCGGAGCATTTCTTTGTGGTTTGTGAGGGAGCGAGCCGACTGGTGGGGATGGTGTGGCTCTGGGGATTGTCGTTTTAATACTGTTCATCTTGCACCCATGTAATTTCAACCTTTGCTCTCTAGCGTGGACGGTGTCCGGAGGTTCACAGGGACGTCCGGACAGTTCGAAAAACCACCAGCTTCACCATGCCCACCCAGGTCGTTGAGTTGGGGCGGGCATAACAAGGGAGAACCCTGCCGCTATGACCAATCCTTCCGTCCTGACCGAGCAGCCGCACGAGGCCGCTGTGGTTACCAAGACCTATGTCATCGATACCTCCGTCCTTCTCTCCGACCCTTGGGCGTTGCGTAAATTCGCAGAGCACGATGTGGTGCTGCCCATCGTCGTTATCTCTGAGTTGGAAGGAAAACGTCATCACCCGGAGCTTGGCTGGTTCGCCCGCCAAGCTCTTCGCTTTTTGGAGGACCTCCGCGCTACCTATGAGGCGCTGGATCAGCCTCTTCCCGTCAACGCCGCGGGCGGAACGCTGCGCGTGGAGCTGAATCACCAGGATCAGTCCTTGCTGCCAGCGGCCTTCCGTGGGCCGGAGGGAGACCACCGAATCCTGGCCTGCGCGCTCAACCTGCAGCACGAGGGCAAGGACACCGTCCTGGTGACCAAGGATGTTCCGCTGCGCGTTAAGGCGGGCGCCGTGGGCCTGCAGGCAGATGAGTACCACGCGCAGGACGTTGTGCTCACGGGATACACCGGTATGGCTACGGTGCAGACCACCGCGGAGGTCATCGATGAGCTCTATGGGGAAGGCGAGGTGCTTATCGACGGATCAGTGACCACCGCCGGCACCCGCGTCGAGGACCTTCCGGTGCACTGTGGCGTGACGCTGCAGGCAGGCGGGCAATCAGCGCTGGGCCGCATGACAGCCGAGGGCGCAGTGCGCTTGGTACGCGGTGATGCGAATGTCTTTGGTCTCCAGGGGCGCTCGGCTGAGCAGCGGGTAGCTTTGGATCTGCTGCTGGATCCTTCCGTGGGCATCATGTCCATTGGAGGCCGTGCAGGTACCGGTAAGTCTGCGTTGGCCTTGTGCGCCGGTCTAGAAGCTGTGCTGGAGCGTGGGGAACACCGCCGCATCGTGGTTTTCCGCCCGATGTATGCGGTGGGTGGGCAGTCCCTGGGATACCTGCCTGGCTCCGAGAGTGAGAAGATGAACCCGTGGGCGCAGGCGGTCTACGACACGTTGGAGGGTCTCGTATCGGAAAACGTCATGGATGAAGTCCAAGACCGAGGCCTCTTGGAAGTTCTCCCACTGACCCATATCCGCGGCCGCAGCCTGCACGATTCCTTCGTCATCGTCGATGAGGCCCAGTCGTTGGAGCGCAACGTGTTGCTGACTGTCTTGTCCCGTTTGGGCCGCGGATCGCGCGTGGTACTGACCCATGACGTGGCGCAGCGAGATAACCTGCGCGTGGGCCGGCACGACGGTGTGCAGGCAGTCATTGAAAAGCTCAAAGGGCATGAGCTCTTCGCTCACATCACGTTGCAGCGCTCTGAGCGCTCTGCCATTGCGGAACTTGTCACCGATTTGCTGGAAGGTGAGAACTAACTCGTTCGCGAATGGCGATCTTGTAGGGGTCTGCTTGGCATTGGTCGTGCGTGCTCAGTAATAATTGTCCTATGAGCGACAACGCGAAAGACAAGAAGAAGGATTTCCGCATCCGTCCATTCACTGCGGCGGACTACCCGCAAATGCGCGAAATCTACGAGCAGGGCCTCAACACCGGCCACGCTACCTACGAGACCCGGTCGCTGACCTTCGAGGAGTTTAAGAACGTCAAGATCATGTCGTCAGTCTTCGTTGCGGTGGAGGCGGACGATGACTCGAAGGTTCTCGGCTGGGTCTGCGCTGCGCAAGCGTCTACCCGCACCGTGTTCCACGGCGTGGTGGAGGATTCCATTTACCTGAGCAAAGAGGCCCAGGGCCGCGGTATTGGCGGCGCCTTGTTGGATCAGCTCATCGAGGTATGCCGTGACCTGCACAAGTGGGCCATCCACTCATGGATCTTCCCGGAGAACGAAGGTTCTGCCGGGCTGCACAAGTCCCGCGGCTTCGTCAAGGTGGGCACCTACTCCCACATGGCAAAGATGACCTACGGCGAGCTCGCCGGCCAGTGGCGCGATACCGATGTATACGAGTTGCTTCTGCCTAAGCCGGAGGAAAAGAAGGCAGCAGCCAACGAGAAGAGGAAGTAATTATCTCACTTTTCTAATATCAGGGCAGGAGTGGGGATAGAATAGAACCTGTTCTCATCCACTCTCTATCGAAGGCGAATCATGTCTTTCCGCACCTCTGTGCTTGCCCTTTCTACCGCCGTAGCCGTGTCGACCGGTGCTTTTGTAGCGCCCGTTGCCACGGCTGCTGAGTTTCCACCTGCTGGCTCCGTTCCTGTAGCAGAGCTCAACGTTAACTATCCCGATGGCGCTCTGGCATATGTCTTTGCCGAGCCGGTCATGCAATCCGACATTGACTTGGTTACCCGCCAAGTTCGTCAGCTGCGCGGCAAGGCTTGGGATGCGAATCTTCCCTTCGACGGTGCAACGCTGCAGCAGGCAGCTGCCGCTGCGGGCTATCACACCCGTGAAGAGTATATGAATGCGATTTCTTGGGATCGTGGCCTTGAGCACGCGGTTTTGCAGCGCGCTGCGGAGGAGAATTTGGATTTCAACCACGAGCGGCTCCCTGGGGTAGGGGCCTTTGGGGTCATCGATAATCTGTTGGCCGGAGAAAATCTCACCACGGCAGACATGCCGGGCGCTATTGCATCGTGGTCGACGGATAGCAACCAAGGCTCCAGTGAGTGGGAACAGCTTGTTCGTGCAAACGGACAAAGGAATCCACAGAATGGCCACTTCTACTCGATCATTGATCCCGTTCACGTAACTTTTGCTCAGGCACAGGTAGGAAAGGTCACCGCAGGCTTCTTCTCCAATCGCGATATGCCGGGTGAACCCGCTCGCATCACCGGCCGCCACGCATTCCCCATCGCTGTGCCGGAAAGTGCAGTCAATGATGCCGAACTGATGACGACTGGAGGCACCTCGGTGGGAAGCCAAGGCAGCCTGGGCTTGAGCATCGATGGATTCTGGGGAGCGAAGCTAGGGGTGCCGGTGGCGTCGCCAAGCTCAAGCGATCCTGAGGTTCTTAAAGTCAACGAGGACGGTACCTACGAGGCTAAGTCGGAGGGAACCGTGACCGTCACCTTTAACACCTATGTGGTGCGCAATGGTCAGCCCCAGTTGTCGGACAACCAAGTCACCAAGATCGTGCAGGTGACCAAGAAGTCTCTTGCTGGAAACCTAAGCTCCGGTGGTGCGGATGCTGGAACCATCGTGGGCATCATTGCAGGCGTGCTTGCGCTCATTGGCGTAGCTGCCCAGGTGGCTCGCCAGTTGGGAATTCTGCGTTAAATACTCTGGTATGAAAAATCCTCGCTACGTCATTGTTCGTAGCGAGGATTTCTTGTTGTTGAGCGGGGACCGACGTCCTAGTCGATGGTCTCCTTGAGGTGCTCCTCCCGCACCGGCAGGATGAGCAGGAGAGCGATGATAGCCATCGGGACCATGAGCAGGATGACCGGGGTGAGGCCGTCGTTGTAGGCGTTGAGGATGACGTCGCGGATGGGGTCCGGAAGCTGTGCCACCATCGACGGGGTCAGGCTAGAGGAACCGCCGCCCTCAGCGCTGAACTTTTCTGCAAAGGGCGCGCCAGCCTTGCCCATGGAAGCAATGGCGGCAGGCATGTTGGCTGCCAACTCATCCTTCATGTTGTGGATGAACAGCGAACCCACCAAGGAGGCACCCATGGCGGAACCGATCTGGCGGAAGAAGCTGTTGGCCGCCGTTGCGGTGCCCACCAGTGCCACGGGGAAGGAGTTCTGAACGATGAGAACGAGCACCTGCATGACGAAGCCGAGGCCGATGCCGAAGACGAGGAACTCAGCGCCAAGTTGAGTCAGGGAGGTATCCACAGTCAGCTTCGACATCCAGAACAGCGCGCCTGCCGTAATGGCGAGACCGATGATGGGGTAGCGCTTGTAGTGGCCAGTTCGGGCGATGATGAATCCCACTGTGGTAGATGTGCCGATCATGCCGAGCATCATCGGGATCATCATGAGGCCCGCCTTGGTCGGCGTCAGTGTATGCACCATCTGCAGGTAGGTCGGCATGTAGCCCAGCACGCCGAACATAGCCAGCCCCAGCACCATGCCGGCGGCCGTCGTGAGCACCATGTTGCGGTTCTTAAACAGCAGAACTGGGATCAGAGGCTCCTTGGCCCGCTTCTCGACGAAGACCGTGATGACAGCACCGATCACAACGATGACGGCCAAGGTGAGAATGACGGGATCCGACCACTCATACTGGGTGCCGCCCCAGGTGGTCATGAGGATGAGCGAGGCGGTCGTGATGGCAATGAACGTGGCGCCCAAGGCATCAAACTTGCGCAAGTCAGTATCACCAACGCGCAGGTGCAGAACGAGCACACAAACGGTCATCGCGAGAAGACCGAGGGGGATATTCATCCACAGGCCCCAGCGCCAGCCGGGACCATCAGTGAACCAGCCACCGAGGACCGGGCCCAGGACGGAGGACAGGCCGAAAACGCCGCCCATGATGCCCATGAACTTGCCGCGCTCACGAGCCGTGGTGACCTCCGCAATGATGGACTGGGAGGAAATCATCATGAATCCAGCGCCGAAGCCCTGAATCGCGCGGCCGATGATGAGCAGGTTCATAGAGTTGGCGAAGCCGCCCACGGCGGAACCGATGACGAAGGTGGCAATGCCGCCGATGTAGAGCCACTTGCGGCCCATCATGTCACCGAGCTTGCCGGAGATGGGCATAGCGATGGTCATGGTGACCAGGAAGGCGGAGATAACCCAGCTCATGTGGTCGACGCCGCCGAGCTCGCCGACGATGGTGGGCAGGGCGGAAGCGAAGATCATCTGCCCCAGGGAGCTCATCAACATGGTGAGCACGAGGGCAGAGAAGACGAGGGCAAGGTTGTTTTCCGGCTTGCCGGTGTCAGTGTGGGCCACTGGCGGTTTCGCGGTAGCTACCATGAAAGTCCTTTCGAATAGTTGTTGATGAGCATGAGTGCGGAATCAAAGCGCTGCTCAAAGGGGATGTCGCAGCTGAAGTCTGGGGAGGTGGTGGCCAACCAGAAAGCCTCACGGATGGTGACAGCAATGAGGAGTGCCTCCGTGTGCGGGGAGACATCCGGCATGGTCTTTAATGCTGGCTCCTTCTCCAGCCGCTGGGTGAGTAGCTCAAGGACTTCGTTGGACTTGGCACGCTTTCTGCTTAAGGACGCCGCCGCTGCGTCCGCATCGCGGGAGATACGGCGGCGTCGCTCAGCAATCTCCCTATTGGCGTGCTGCCCAATGAGGTGCTCCTTGATGAGGTCTACGGCCAGCTTGAAGAGGTTCTCCGTGGGAGTTTCGAGCAGGTAGCTCTTCTGCTCTTGGGAAAACTCTTGGCTGGGGTTGCCCAAGACAGCTGAGTCCTTGGAATCGAAATAATTAAAGAAAGTACGCCGGGAAATACCGGCCTTCTCACAAATCTCCTCCACCGTAACTGCAGCAAAGCCGTGCTCGTCTACCAAGAGGGTGGCAGCATCCTCTATACGAAGGCGAGTTTCTAGACGTTTTTGCTCGCGTAATGACAATTCTTCTTGCACAGAGTGCAATCCTACACTCGGTGCAAGTTTGCACCAAGTGCAATGCTGGTGATTCTCATGATGACGGGACGATCTTTATGGCGCAGCGCACAGGAAAGGAGATAAGAACAGCAACCCCATCCTTCGCGTCCACCGGCAGCGTGGGCTGTGGCTGGTTAAGGCTCGCCGTGAGCGCGAAGGGCGCGAAGTGATGGCTAGGAAAGAAACTCTCAAGCCTAAAACTGTGATGTCTAGGGACTTTTTGGACACGGAGTCC
>NZ_KV794753.1:0-70294 GCF_001808895.1 Corynebacterium sp. HMSC070E08 | reverse complement strand
CCCCGACGTGTCTACTTTCCGGGGGTCAGGCCCACTAGCCATGACCACCCCACACCAACGAAACATCGCCCTCGCCGTACTCAAAAAAGGCAAAACCATCGCCACAAGGTACTTCCCCCGATTCGAAACCCCCACCGGACAAATCGACTGGGAAATCATCGACGCCTGGGCACAAGAACTCGCCACCCGCAACTACCCGCCCCAACTCTGGGACAAAGCCGTCTCCCACTGGGTAAACCACCTCGCCCAATCCGGCGACGTAGCCACCACCGGCGACATCCTCAAAGCCGCCAAACAAGTCTGGGCTAGCTGGGCAGAAGACCCCGCCACCGCCGAATACGTAGAGAACTACCGGCTCACCGCCCTAGACCGGAAATACCAACGCACCGTCAAAGGCTACAAGCCAGGCAGTGTGTTCCCCACGCCCGAAGAGCAACGCCCGGAACTCGCCAACCCCAACATTCAAGAACTAAAGACCCGTCTCGCACGTACCCGAAAGGCAATCCGCTAATGGCAGGCCGACAACTCCGCACCGCACGAAACACCGTCAACCTCCACCCCAACATCTGGGACGAAACCCGCTTTCGTAACCTCCCAGCCACCGCGCAATGGCTCTACCTCATGCTCCACACACACCAAGACCTCAACCAAGCCGGGGTTATTGACTGGCACCCCGTACGCCTCGCCGCAATGAGCAACGACCTCATCTCCGAAGACATAGAAATCGCAGGCTCACAACTCGAAGACTCAGGTCACCTCACCATCGACTACGGCACCCAAGAGGCCTACATCAACGGCTACAACGCCAAAAACCGCTGGCTCAAATCCCCCACAGTAGGAATCGCAGTAGGAACCGCAGCCCAAAAAACCCACAGCCGCAAAATCCGCCAAGTACTCAAAGAAGAACTGAGTTACCTCACACAACAAAACCCCAACAACAGCGCCCTACAAACACAACCAATCCTCGACCTACTGACAGAATGACATCAATACGCCTCAAAAAGTAGGGCCAGCATCCACGCAGAGCGACGAACACCGGGCCGCTGGCACCCACATGCCGAGAGCGTATTCCAACCGCTTAAACAGGCGCACAGCGCGTCGTAAAAGCGGGTGCACAACAAAAGTTGCGTCGAACAACACCCTTGGGGTAACATTTGTTACGTACCAAGGAAAAGGGAGCTGCCACTCCCACAACCAACCAAGGAGAAACTAATGACCACCTACGAAACCCGCAACGAAGCAATCCAGCGCGAAATCATTGAACCCCTCGGTGAATGGGCAGAAGAGCACAACATCGACGCCATTGCCGACACCCTCATCCAGGCAGAAGACGAAGGCTTCACCATCGACCAGGATGCTGACTTCTGGGCCGTAGTCGCCGCAAACACCCTGTAAGGCCACGTCATGGGAATCGCACTATCAATCACGCTCATCGCCATATTCGCCGCTGTTAACAGCCTCGCCCGCGAACACCAGCGCCTCAACCCGGAGAACCACAATGCCTAACTTTGCAATGCCCAACGTCCACCTACTCGCCCACACCAAGATTGACGAAAAGGCAATCAGTGAGTGGATGGGGATTCAAGACGCGAGTACGGATGCTGAGACCCTACTCACTATGGCGGGCCGCAACTGCTACCGCTCATTCCACCGGCCTAATGAGGCAACGTATGACGATGCTGATTACCTGCGCCGAACCCTGTTCCAGCAGGGGCACATGTCAATCGCCGAGCACGCCACCGCCACCCTCTACTTCACCGGCGTGAGCCGTGCTTTCCTCGCAGAACTCACCCGCCACCGGCACCTGAGCTTTAGCGTGGAATCGCAGCGTTTCATTGATGCGGACAACATCAACATCGTCGTACCACCAGCAATCCGTGCTAGCGAAGACCCATACGTCCTACGCAACTTCATCAACGCAGCAGACGAAGCAATCGCCGCATACATGATTGCCCGCGATGAACTAGAAGGCCTGCCGAAAAAGCAGCGCAATGAAGCGGCACGCGGCCTACTGCCCAACTGTGTTGAAACCCGCATGGTTGTGACTGGCAACCTCCGCGCTTGGGTAGAAACACTTCAAAAGCGTTTGACCCCAGGAGCTGATGCTGAGATGCAGGAAGTTTCAAGGTTGGCACTCGACGCGCTTCACCCCACGGCTCCATCTATCTACGAACACTTGAAGGGCAGTGCAAATGACTAGATGGAAACCGATAGCAGGCTTCGAAGGGTACTACGAAGTAAGTGATGATGGTCAAGTACGCAGTCTTCCTAGGGTTGTCACTAGGAAGAATGGGGCAACACTTACTGTCGGCGGGAGAGTCTTAAAGGCTAAGAAGCTTTCTAATCCGAATGATTACCCAAGCGTAGGGCTATACAAGCCTGGAAGTAAAGGAGTTCACAAGAAAGTACATATTTTAGTGGCCGAAGCGTTCCTAGGGGAGCGACCGAATGGATATTACGTTTGTCATAATAACGGCATACCCACAGACAATAGAGTAGAGAACCTACGTTACGGAACGCCGCATAGTAATTCTCTGGACACGATTAGACACGGGCATCACAAGCCTAGCCAGAGGACACACTGCCCACGTGGTCACAAACTTGAAGGGATGAACCTTCTTCCGTCAGCTGTAAAAGTTGGCCATCGTGCTTGCAGGTCATGTGCACAGGCGCGTTCTTACCTCCACAAGAAGGAGGATAAGAGCGAGAGCGCATTAAAGAAGAAATCGGACAGCGTTTATGCACGACTGATGAATGAGCAAGCAAACCGTATCCAGCCAGATGCGGCGCAACATCAAAGAGAACTACTAGCCGGAAAGAAGTAACTAGTGAACATCACGCCACTAAATAACGAAAAGTACGCCTCCCTCACCGCTGAAGCGTGGGGCGCGTGGCTACTCGCTAATGCCCACTGCGATACTCACAACACCCGCGTTATGAACTCAAACCAGTTCCTAGAGGTCACCCGTATGACCAGCCTCGAAACCTACAACCAGTTGGAGGATGCGGGCCTAATCGAAAAAACCGAAACTGGGCAAACCCAAATCAACCACCTCAAGGAGGCCAACTAGTGGCATTCGACACCATCACCATCAACCGCGCCCGCGTCACCGACAAGGGCGTGGAGATGCGCACCAGCAAGAACGGCAACGAATACGCATCGCTCACAGTCATGTGGTCATCCAGCCGCAAAGACAAAGCAGGCCAGACTGAATACGGCCCCACCAAATTCATCAAGGTCACCGTCACCGGATTTGAAGCAAAAGACGTATTCGCCAACATTCATCCCGGCGACCGCGTAAACGTCACCGGGCGCATCCACCACTTCGAATGGCAATCCGACAAAGGCCCACAAGATGACTGGTCAATCCTCGGCACCGTGAGCCTGCCCGTCCCGTACGCAGACAACCAGCAGCAGGGGAGCGCGTGGCCTGAACCTAATACGGGTAACGCTTGGTCTTCGCAGCCCACGCAGCAGCAGGCGCAGCAGAACATCCAGCAAGGCCTAGGCGCGCAGGAAGGAAACCCACCGTTCTAACCATGAGCAACTACAAGTACGACCGCTTTAAGCGCAGCCTCATCACCAACCAGACAGACAACCCTAACGCCGGGTGGCTACCCTTCCCCAAACAACGCGAACTCAAAGCAGGAACCCTGTCGATGTACCGCACCCGCATCAACAAAGGCATCATGTTTGGTGAAGGCTTCAAAGCACAAATGCGCAACGGTCACCTATACGCAAAATACGTAGGAACCGACAGCTAGGAGAACAAAATGGCCTCACTATCCGATGTGGAATCCGTCGTTAACTACATCGCGCAAAACCTAAGCACCAGTGTGAAAACCAAATTCACCAATACGGATACCGGGTACGCGGCAGCAAACGGCAGCTTCACAAACGACGTGCGCTTTAGCGTGCTCAACGTGGATGAAACCAAAACTATTGTCTGCAACCTGTCTGGTACCACAGGAAACTACGTAGAGCTGTCAGTCAACCAAAACTATTCAAACCAGCTGATTGGGGATAAGGCGGCACGTGCTTACGCCGTCATCCGCTAGCCCCAAGTTGCATCACATAACAATGTGGGGTAACATTTGTTGTGTAAGGCGGGGCTGCCACCCCGCACCACCCAACCAGTAAGGAAACAACAATGAGCCTCCCATACCCCTACTACACCCAACCCCAGGATGACTACATTGAGGTTGAAGCAATCCTCACCATCATCCACGAAGAAGGCCCGAACACGGTGCACCCCGTCATTGTGCAGCTCGACCCCAACGATGCGGACGATGACCTAGTGTCTGCTGTCATCGAAGATCGCTACTGGGCCAACAATCCCGAAGCGCTAGAGGCAGCACTCGCAACCAAAGCAGACTTCCAGATTGAGTACTGGGAAGACGTAGAAACCACCTGGCAAGGTGTAGCCCCCTTCGCCGCCTAACCCGAAGCCCCACACACTGGGGCACACAACCACGAAAGGACAACCAATGAGCATCCCAACCCGTCAAGAAATCATTGATGCACACACGGCCCTGGAGAATTTGTCAGACCTAGCTTTTATAGGCGCTGATTCAGTGAACAAAGAGGCTTTGGCGAATATCTGGAAGGACGAGATTAAAAGGGTCGTGCCCCCGAAGCCACTCCCCACCATGGCCGACGTGGGGTGGGACAACGAGAAGCACCGCTTCGCGGAGGCGGAGCACCCCGACTACGGGGAAGTGCTCATGCTTCAAAGTGATCTGAATACCGGGCAGGTAAGAATCCTGCTAAACGCTTACGGAGAATTTCAAATGCTTTACGCATCTCCCCAGAACCTCACCCCGACCGGCAAGCGCTACACCCTCACAGAGGTGCAGGAATGATTACCGAAGCGCTAGTAGGCGCAGCATTCCTAGGAGCATGCGGACTGGTGGCCTGCATTGGGGAGGACGCACCCCTACGGATGAAAGCCGCAGCGGTAGTAGTGCTCGCAGTAGCCGGTGCCGCTATCGCCGTCGCCACCATGTCAGTAACTCGCTACATCACTGGGGTCATCGCAGACGAAGCCTACAGCCACATCACACAGGAAGAAGCACACCAATGACTGGCCCTTGGCAGCGCTGGTTCGCCTGGTACCCGGTGAGCACCCAGCAGCACGGGTGGAGGTGGCTCCGCACCGTAGAACGCGCATTGCACTACCCTCCCGACATACCGTTTGCCCCTTCGCCGTTCTGGATATACCGACCCACGCCTGATAACCGGCACGAAACGGAGACCACCAATGACTGACCTGAGTACCAGCAACATCCAGCGCCTCCTCGCTGAGACCACACCCGGACCGTGGGAGCGCCACCCGGATAACCCGCGAATGCTATGCAACCTGGAGCGAAAGTTCGCAGTACATGCTGAACTCACCAAGGGTAAAGGCACGGCACCGCAGCCGGAGGATGTGGCGAACACTGAGCTAATCGCCCTGGCCCCACCACTCGCGCAGGAAGTCCTACGCATGCGGGAGGCGCTGCGCGACCTCAGTGTGGTGTGGGTGGGCGTAAGCATCGACCCAACCCGCACCCCAGCGGAGCAGCAGCTCGCAGCAGCGGTAGTAAACCACATCGACCGAATCCTAGGAGGCCATGATGGATAACCACGACCGGGCAGAGCGCATCATCGCCCACGGCATGAAAAACGGCGACAGCCCCGCACGTATCGCAAAGCACCTGGCTGACTACGGGCTACTGGCCGAAGACCTACCAGAGCCATGCATCTACCCCGACACCGGGGAACACGAATGGCACATGGAAGACGGCTACGTGTCCGTGGAGGACGGCATCATCCACGTCATCCATGATGAGACGAATGATGACTGGGAACCGGCAGAACTAGACTCCGACCCCTGTGAAATCCGCATTGGTGACACCACCAAGGGGCGGGAAACTGCCTACGCAATCCTCGCCGCCTGTGAAATAAAGGACGCCCACGATGACTAAGTATGACCGTGCCGTGAAAGCAATCGAGCACGCAGCCAAACGCGGATACACCCCAGAGCAGACAGCCAGACTGCTGAACGTGTTTGAATTACTCGCCGATGACCTCCCGGCACCCACGTATGACATGCGAGACCCCAAGTGGCAAGCCCAATACGAGGATGACTGGGACAACCCCGAAGCCCCCAGCATCTGGGACGCTACCCCTTTCTTCAGCGTCGGGGTCTTCCCCGGCGATAACACCATCACCATCTGGGATGACGGCGAGCCGATCGAACCCCTCACCATCGACGAAGTGCGGTCCCTCCGGCTTGCACTCCACGCCGCAGAACAAACAGCCAAGGAACAAGCATGAGGCCGCACAAGCTCCGCGTCAGCCCACGCGGCATCACCCTCGACGGCCTCCCACTCCTACACAGTGACGAAGCCCCAACCGTGGAAATACTCCGCCCCAACATCCACCGCGTGCACCTCACCATCTACGCCGACCACATCCAACTAGACGGCGACAACCATCACGATGCGGAGGCCACACCCATCTATGACCAACTCAAGGAGGAGGCATGAGAACCTTCGCAGACATGACACCACAGGAACGCGCTGACTGCACCGGCGCGTGGTGCGAATACACAACCCCACTCGGAAACAAAGACATAGCAATCTTTGAAAGCGGCACAACTCTATTCCAACCGGTATATGGCCGTTTTACGGCTCCTCTCGCAACCATTATCCCGCGCCTAGACCTCCCCAGAGCCTGGAACCTGGCCGGAAAACCAGTACGAGGATGGTGAGACGAAACATGACCACTCTCTCAGACCTCACACCCGAAGAACGCGCTGATTGCGTAGGCATGTGGTGTGACTACCGGCCAGCAGTCGGAACAACAGGACTACACAACGCCCCCGAAGAAGTCATCACCACCGTAATCATCAAAGCTGGGAACGATTACGACTCTGCCTATGAAGACGAATACGAAGTCTTCAACGCCGCTATCGGGCACGAGCTAGTACAGCCAGAGCAGATAACTCTACGCGACGACCTACCCCGCGCCTGGGCACCAGACGGCACACCACCAGCAGGCCAGTGGGAGGATGGTCATGTAGTTGTTTCCTACGATGATCCAGACCCCTGGATTCTCAAGGACGCGGTAAGCATCGAGGGACTGTCAGAGGGTGGCATGAGCTACTACGATGATCCGCCTAACGGTATTGAGGTGAAGCTAGATAAGTTTGGTGAGGGTGAGGGCAAAGCCCGCCGCTGGGTAGGGGACTGGGAGCCAGCATGAACCGTGTTATCCCCGCCTACGTGCTCCAAGCCAAGCAACGCAAGGCCAGAGCACGGGAGCGCTTCGAGGAAGAAAACCAACGCCTTGAGGCCCACACGCGAGCCACCAAGTGTTGCACGCTCATAACCACCGGCGCGCACCCAGAGCACGACACCCACCTATGCCTCCGCAAGAAAGGGCACAAGGGCTACCACCAAGACAAAACCACCGGCTTTAGCTGGCGATGGGAGGAAGAATGAGACGCTGGAGAGTCCACAAAATCGGGGACATGTGGGAAGCCACAGACCCCCTAGGTGAATACACCCAAGCCTTCCTCTGGTGGGGGCTAGCCATGACCTACGCAGACGAAATGGCCCGAACCGTAGAAGTCACCTTGCCACGGCGAACAACATTTCCAACCCCGCGACACCACCTAAACCGGGCTGGCCTGGTTATGGAATGGGAGCAAAGCACCCAGTTCCCCAACCTGCCACCGAAGTACCTCACCGTCCACCCCGACGAACTCCGCCCCCTTGCCCTGGCGCTACTCGCACACGCAGAAAGGATGGGCGCATGAGCAGCGTGCGGTGCGCCGCATCTGTTCCATACGCCCCACCCGTGGCGTGACTTGTCCTACCCGGAACGACGCGAATTCACCCAGATCGCCACGCACATCTACCTTACGGAGGGAATGCCGATTGGGGAGCGTGTAGACACACTGTGCGAGAACGACCAACTCAACCCGCAGGACAATCAGAACCGTGCTTACTTCCGCGCACGCATAGACGAAACAAGCTAGGCAACGAATCTGGTTAACTGGACAACGAGAAGACGAAAGGAGATGACATGAATTTCTTAGTGGAACGTTCGGAGACTGGAAAATACTACATCTGGACAGACACAACGGGAACGACGTTCAGGAGCGCCGAGATTGCCCGTGGTCTAGATCGGGAACAGCTTGCAGCTTGCCTGCACTACCTTAACGGCGGTTCTGATCCGGATTCTGTGCGGATTGCACGAAAACTGGTTTTCCTGGCTCAAGAACCGGAAGACTAGCGGTATTCCAGATTGCCCTGCACTTGAATGTGTGGGGCTTTCTTCATGTCATACCAACCGCTTAGATAGTTTCCGTAGGCATCCATGCTTTTATCCAAGCACACGGTAAGGGCGGAAGAGTAAAAGTGTTTCGTTGGAGTTGCGTTACACAACATCACGGGGTAACATTTGTTATGTGAGCGCAAAGCGCAACACAGGGTTGCTGCCACAACCCGACACCCAACCACAGGAAAGGAAACCACCATGAAAATGCACGGTCGCACCGTCATGCGTGAAACCGCTGACCTTGACGCGCAACAGCTACGATTCATCCTCTGCTACCTCATGCCATACCTAGAGCAAGGCCGCACGTTTGATGAAGCACAGGAAATCCTCATGACCGCTATTGAGAATGAGAAGAGCGCGGCATGACAACGGCAACCCTCCAGCACAATCCCACCATGCTGAACATGAACCGCTGGTGGGAGAAAGCCCAATGCGCAGGCCAACCCCTCAATGATTACGTGCTCACTGGGCAGCGCGATAAGCAAGCCACAGCCCGCCAACTGTGCCAACACTGCCCCGTCAAACCACAATGCGCCTACGACGCCCTACAGCACGAAGACAGGTCCGTAGTCCGCGCCGGAGTCTGGATACCAGAAGACACAGCAGCCATGCGATACGAGCGTGAAACCGTCTACAGCCAACTGTATGACGCAGTAGCGGAAGGGGCGTAACCATGGAATTGTTTAACGACCACTTCCAGAACTTCAAACGCTACAACACCCCAAAAGCGCAGCTAATCATCGCCGACATACCTTATAATTTGGGCGCTAATGCTTACGGCTCTAGCCCCGCCTGGTACATCGGTGGCGACAACAAGAACGGCGAATCCGAACTAGCAGGCAAGCAATTCTTCGACACGGATAAAGATTTTCGCGTCCCCGAATTCATGCACTTTGCCAGTAAGATGCTCCGCCCGGAACCGAAAGCCAAAGGGCAAGCACCTTGCATGATCGTGTTCTGTAGCTTCGAACAACAAATGCCCCTCATTGAAGAAGCGAAACGCTATGGCTTCAAGAACTACATCAACCTAGTGTTTCGCAAACCCACCAGCCCACAGGTACTAAAAGCCAACATGCGAGTTGTGGGCAATGCTGAATACGCCCTCATCCTCTACCGCGACAAACTCCCAAAGTTCAACAATCACGGCCACATGATCATGAACGTGCAGGACTGGGCAAAAGACGGCAAACACATTCCGAAAGTGCACCCGACGCAAAAGCCGGTAGCGCTCATCGAACGCCTCATTGAACTGTTTACAGACCCCGGCGATGTAGTCATCGACCCGTGCGCGGGTAGCGGCTCCACATTGGTGGCGGCGGAAAACCTAGGGCGGCGCGGCTACGGGTTTGAAATCAAGAAAGACTTTTGCCGCGCTTTTGAACAGCAGATGCGCCCGGCTGTCACACCATCGCTCAACCTTTGGGAATCTTCTATGGAGGAAGAATGTTTAACTCTCTAATCAACCTGCTATCCGCCGCTGCTTACACCCCGGATGGTGGTGTAGCAGACCCGAATCACCCCATCTACATTCTGCTGTGGGTATTGAAGGCGCTGTCATGACCATCCTCTGCACCCGAACCACCACCATCATGGTGCCGTATAAGCCCCGCGCTGGGGAGGTGCAGCGCGTCAAGGTGGACGGCACCGTAGAATCCTGCACCCAAGCACGCCGTGACCGGCCTGAACCCGAACACCTCCAATTCCAGGAACCGGAACCGGGCCTCTTCCGCCGCTGCCGACAGTTCTACCAGCACGACCACTATGGCGAACCGATTCAGCCGCTACCTATGTGGGTTGTCTTCGAACTCTGGTATGAGGAATCGTGAGGATAGGCGGCATGTTCGCGGGCTACAGCGGCCTAGAGATGGGTGTCATGCAGGTGCTCGATGCCAAACCCGCATGGTTTGCAGAGATAGACCAGGCACCCGCCCGCATCCTCCAACACCACTACCCAGACGTTTCCAACCTTGGGGACGTAACCAAAGTGGACTGGGGGAGCGTGCCACCTATCGACATTCTTACCGCTGGTTATCCTTGCCAACCCTTTTCGCAGGCCGGGCACCGTAAAGGCACCCATGATGAAAGGCACCTCTGGCCTTATGTGTTTGACGCAATTAAGCATCTTCGACCAAGAATCGCATTCTTTGAGAATGTGCGCGGGCACCTCACCCTGGGTCTCACCGAAGTGCTGGAAGACCTTGCCAGCATCGGGTGGGATGCACAATGGGAATGTGTCAGAGCATCCGACGTGGGAGCGCCCCACCACCGGGAGCGCTTATTCATCCTTGCTACCAACCCCAACAGCATCGGACAGCAAGCGTGCGGACTCACCCGCAGACCAACGCCGCAAATCACCTGGGATAACGACCTGCTCGACACATTGGCCGGGCTTAACGCAGCCGCCAACATCAGCCACGAAATCCGGTTGAGGTGGGGTGAAGCAGCGCCCGCAATCCTCGCATGGGCCATGCTCACCGGGCGCACACCGCCACCCATAGTGGGAGACCGGAAAGACTACCGGGCAGAGACCACCACAGAGTTCATCGAATTCATGATGGGCCTACCCGAAGGCTGGGTAACCGAAGTACCAGGCCTCACCCGCAACCAACAGTTGAAAGCGCTAGGCAACGGGGTAGTACCCCAAGCCGCAGCCGCAGCACTCACACACCTACTCCAACGGGCATAAGAAAAGCCCCACCATTGGGAAGGCAGTCAATGATGGGGCTGAGTCACAGAAAAAGGGGGTGTAAGAGCCGGTTGGGGAAACAGCACTTACACGCACAACACTACACAACACTGTCACACCATGCAATAAATGATGTTCACCATCCCACTCACCTTTACCAAACCACCACTCAACATGAACCAACGCCTCCACTGGGCAAGAAAGGCGAAACTCACCAAAGCAATCCGAACCGAAGCCTTCATCCGCTGCCGAGCTGCACGCATCCCACGCGCCAAACACATCACCGTACAACTCCACTACCAGCCCAGGGACAACAGGCGCAGAGACGCGGATAATCTAGTCCCCACACTCAAAGCGCTATGTGACGGCATCGTAGACGCGGGCATAGTCCCCGATGACACGCCGGACTACATGACCAAAATGATGCCCACCATCCACCCCGCAGTGAAGGGCGAACCGGGTCGCATGTGGCTCACAGTCGATGTTGCCGAATGCAACAAATGTTGTGTAGAGTAACACCGTGTGAAGCAAAAACCACCATGCCACGGTCACCCAGTCTTCACCAACCCCCAACCCGTAGACCCCGACACTATCGACGCAATCGAAGCCTGCACCTACTGCCCAATCAGGCAGCAATGCGCCCTCGACGCACTAACCGCAGGTGACAGCCTAGACAAAGCACACCGCCAACCGGCCACAGGGGTCATACAAGCCGGGGTGTGGTGCACAGGTGACCAAGAAACCGCCAACCAACTCGCCGCCATCGCTGGTGTCGATGTGCCACACACGGGTGCCCAAAAACGCTTCACACCACCCGACACCTGCAAAGGATGCGGCAAACCCATGCAAGCACGAATAAAGGACAAACCACTTGAAGACCAACCCTTAACCCACGCCGCACACGGATACTGCCGCATCTGTGACGCACGCCGCCGCCGACAAAAAGGCTGGCAATCCACCCAACCCAAAAACACCACCGTATTCACCTGGAAAGAGAAACGACATGCACGCACTCGAAGCAATGGGCCTGGCCGTCATCATCCTGCTGGCCCTGGCCCTCGCAACCGCCCTGGTCATCATCGTGAGCAAACAGCACCAGGACGCAAGGCACAACAATCCCTCTTCTAACCGCCCGCTGCGCATCGAAGTAGAAGGCGAAGCCGCATACCGCCCGGCCCGCGCACACCAAGACGATGCAGGCTGGGATGTACGCACCGCCGAAGACGTACACCTAAAACCAGGGGAGCGCGCCCTCGTATCCACCGGAATCAAACTGGGTATCCCCGCTGGCTACTGTGTCCTAGTCCTGCCCCGCTCCGGCAATGCCCACAAACTAGGTGTCACCGTAAACAACGCGCCGGGCCTCATTGACGCTGGCTACCAAGGCACCCTGTACGTCAACCTCATCAACCACGGGGACAAAGCTATTCGCCTCAACCAGGGGGCGCGCATCGCACAGCTACTAATCCAGCCCGTAACCCCGGCCCGCTTCAACCCGGTAAAGCAGCTCACTGGCACCACACAACGCGGCACCAAAGGCCACGGCTCCACCGGCACCAAATAAAGAAAGGCAGCACGCATGAACCTCGCCACACCAAACCACGCCCAACCCGGCGACACCATCGACCCCATCAACTGGAACACAATTAGCGACCAAGTAGACAAAGACGTATGGGACAGGCTCACCAGCAACTTCTGGCTCCCTGAGAAGGTGCCCGTCTCAAACGACATTCCCACATGGAAAATCATGACCAACGAAGAGCAATGGGCAACCATGCAAGTCTTCACCGGCCTAACCATGCTCGACACCATGCAAGGCACCGTAGGCGCACTAAGCATCCTGCCAGACGCAGCGACCCCACACGAAGAAGCCGTGTACACCAACATCGCCTTCATGGAATCTGTGCATGCTAAGTCCTACTCCAACATCTTCATGACGCTGGCGGACACCCCAACCATTAACCATGCATTCAACTGGGGAAGGCAAAGCAAACACCTACAGTACAAGGCCCACCGCGTCCTCGACTTCTACAAGCGCGGCAACTCGCTCATGCGGAAAGCCGCATCCACCCTGCTAGAGTCCTTCCTCTTCTACAGCGGCTTCTACCTGCCCCTACGAATGGCGGCACACTCGAAGCTCACCAACACCGCTGACATCATCCGCCTGATTATCCGCGATGAGGCAGTTCACGGCTACTATATCGGCTACAAGTACCAGCAGCAGGTCAAACACCTAGACCAAGCACAACAGGCAGAACTCCAGTCCGAGGTCATCGACCTGCTCCTAGACCTCATGGATAACGAAGAGCACTATACCCGCGACCTGTATGACCCGCTGGGCTGGACTGAGGATGTGCTCGCATTCCTGCGCTACAACGCGAACAAGGCGCTAAACAACCTTGGGTATGACGGTATCTACCAGTCCGATATGTGCAGCTTCAATCCTGGTGTGATGACCTCACTAAACCCTGGCGCAGATGAGAACCACGACTTCTTTTCTGGCTCCGGTTCTTCCTATGTCATTGGCACGGCAGAGGACACTACCGATGAAGATTGGTCGTGGTAGCCGTGGACGCTATCAACCCAAAGCACTACACCGGGTTTACGGGTGGTGCGCAGCCTGTAGATATTGCCGAACACTTGTCGTTCAATTTGGGTAATGCTGTCAAGTATCTTAGCCGCGCCGGGCGTAAGGGCGACGCGGTGGAAGACCTGAAAAAGGCTCTCTGGTACATCGACCGCGAAATCACCCGGCTAGGTGGTGGGGAATGCTAACCGCCATCCGCATCATTTGGGCTGACTTCAACCTGCTAATCAAGCTCAGCATCGTCGGCTTATTCCTGCTCGCCCTAGTGGACTGTGTTGAGGCCGCGTTACACCCATCATGGGAGTCGCTGGGGGATGCGCTGGACACAGTGTTCTTCGCCGTTGCTATCACCACGATTAACGGATTCCTCACTGTGTCGAAAGCACTGTTCACAAACAACAGGGTGCTGAGGCCACTGGCCCACGTGGGCTATCAGGTCACCACCGCGCTGAAAGAGACCGGCAGCGTCAACGTTCACACCGCAGGCGACAGCTACATCATCGAAACTATTGGGGAGGAATCATGAACGACTTTGAGCGCTCGAAGTGGAATCACCCGTCCATGAAGAATCGTATTGACGCTGAGATAGCCATGATGGAGGCCTCACTACAGGACGATGCACAAGAGGAACCACCGGCGCATAAGCGGGCTAAGCGTGGCGGTAGGCGTAAGCCCCGTGGATTCGGCATGACATGGCGGTACTAATGGACTGCCCAACACCAAGAAAGAAAGCCTACCCAGTCAAAGCGCACGCTAAGAACGCACTATGGAAAGAATGGCGCGAAGGCCGTGGAAAGCACATGCCAATCCGTATCTACCACTGCGAATGCGGATGCTGGCACACCACCTCGAAGCCGTACAGGTGGTGGGAGAATGCCTGAACTGTATGTGAGTGAGACGTGGCGGGGCCGGTGGGTTGTGTCCCCGAAACAGTGGGTTGAGCATGAGAATGACCCGACGGTTGTTGCGAACTTTGGGGATGAGGAACATGCGCGCCAGTGGCTAGAGAAGCATCAAAAGTGGCGCGAAAAGTTGCGTCACACAACACTATGAGGTAACGTTTGTTATGCCGATGAGGGGATGTAATCCCAGATTCCACACACCCCCACTAGGCCAGGAAGGCCACCTGATACAAAGCCACACCACCTACCCAAAGTGAGGAAGCATGGGAAACGACCTACTGCTAATTGTCAGTCTCCTACTAGTCATCCTTGCTCAACTGATTGGGTAGGTACATCCCGCGCCTGTAGCTCATTGGTAGAGCATGTCCTATAAGCCGCATCCTTGGGGGCGAGTACTAGCCCCGACCACACTGGCATGTTGTGGTTATGTGCAATGGTTGTGAGCTGGTTCGATTCCAGCCGGGCGCACGCAGCTGCCGTCTGGGTTCCCGAATGGGAATAAGCGCCCTGTGGTACGGGTGCCGAGAATTTCCTTTGGTGGCAGCCGCATAGCCGCCCAACATGCCTAACCAACATGAAGGGCGCGCACAATCCCTTGTGGTGTAACTGGCAACATCTCCGGCTTTGACCCGGAAGTTCCACGATCGAAGCGTGGCGAGGGAGCGCTTCGTTGGCGAAATTGGTATACGCGCCGCACTTAGGATGCGGTACCCACTGGGTATCTGGGTTCGACTCCCAGGCGAAGCACTCAGGTCAGAAAGGATTATGAATTCATCACTTGTAACTACAACCGTTGCGGATGGATTCTTGTAAGCACACTGGGGTTCGATTCCCCGGCTGACCGCCAGGGGTGTCAAGCGCATCTGTCCTGACCATTAGGCGAAATGGAGCGTCAAGGCTGCACCCGAAGGGTTGAACACTGGCCCTCCGGCACTGCACACCTGCACCCCGCCAATCTTCTCACCCAACCACAGAAAGAGAACCACCATGATTATCCCCACCACTATTCTGGCTGTCAGTATCGTTGTCATCGTCGCCTACCCAACCGTGGAGGATTACTTCTACACCGGCAAGCACCGCGCAACGCCACATGAGAACTAGCCTCCAACCTTATGGATGACATTGTGATGCGACTAGGACACCTCGAAGTTAACTACGGATACGACACCAACGGGGAAAGCCTAGTCAGCGTGTCATGGACAGACCCCGACACCGGCAGAGTCGCGGACAAAATAGTTCGCAACGGCATTCTTTCCTACCTGCAAGAATGCGAAGCCGCTGAAGCCTTCGACGATTGGGACGATTAGGAGATGGAAATGAAATCGGGAATCGGACAGCTCGAAACAGTTCCCACCAAAGACCTTAACGTCTACTACAAGAATGCTCGCCGTGGTGACGTTGACCTCATTATGGAATCCATGCAGCACAATGGCGTGTATAAGCCATTAGTGGTCAATCGTGGAACGAAGACCGGCAGGCCTAATGAGGTGCTTTGCGGAAACCATAGCCTCATGGCGATACGTCGCCTAGCGGATGAAAACCCGCAAGATAAGCGGTGGCAGACCGTGGACGTGTATGTCATTGATGTGGATGAAGACCAGGCCAAGCGCACGGTACTTGTCGATAACGCCTCGAATGATAAGTCCACCTACGATGTGGAAGACCTCGTTAACCTACTCACGGAGCTGCCTACTTTGGAGGCCACGGGTTTCACCCGTGATGAGGTAGACGAGCTGTTGGAGACTTTGGAGATTTCGGAGACTGAGATTCCAGAGCGCCCCGATGAACCAACCCCAGAGGGCTTTAACCTTTTGGTGGAGTGTGAGAATGCGGAACAGCAAGCCCGCATTAAGGCCCGGCTGCTTGCCGAAGGTGTGACCGTTGGTGAGGTGTAAGCTGCGGGGCTTTGGCCGTAAATCGTCCTACCAGTGCCCATGCTGTGACTGGAATAAGCAGGCTGGTAGGCGTGAGGCTGAGAAACACGAAGTGTGGTTGGATGTGCTGCGCGGGGATGGTATCGACATGAGGGACAACGCCCCACCACGGTTAGCGTAAGGGGTTGTTGATTAGACCCAGGAGGTTTAACGAATGCCCAGCCTGCATAAAGACCGCACCAAAGCAATCATTGCGGAACGACGCCGCAAAGCCTACGAAATGCGTATTCAAGGCGCGTCTTACCACCAAATCGCAGACACCCTGAAAGTATCCACGGATACGGTGCGCAACGATGTGAAAGCGCACATGGACTACATTCCACGTGAGAATGCGATTGAGCTGCGCGACATGGAATTAGACAAGCTCAACCAAATGGAGCTGGCTTTGCAGAAGAAGCTGAGGTCTGGCTCACCGCAGGCGATTAACGCGGCTGTGCGTATCATGCAGCACCGGGCGCAACTCATGGGCCTGGACTCCATCGAGAATAACGACGGCCTGGATGCGGCTAAGGAGGCTATGACCCAGATTATTAGCGCGTTGCAGAATGGGCCTACCGCCAAGCCTGTGGAGGATGACCAGCAGGGTGCTTGATACAGCGGAGGTTATGGGCTTTAGCCAGAAGCAAAAGGATGCTTTTTCTGGCTCGACGGGCCGCGTGAACATCTGGGACGGTAGCGTACGTTCGGGTAAGACGTATACGTGGACGCTGCTCATGCTGGCTTTGGTGGCTGCGTACAAGGGTACAGCGGCCATTGTTATCACAGGTAAGAACCGCGATTCGATTTATCGTAACGTGTTTGAGCCAATCGAAACCCTAGCTATTTTCGTGCCTATCAAGAAGTATGTGGTGTACCGGCAGGGTGCGGCTAAGGCCACTATCTTCGGTAGGCACGTCCACATTATCGGTGCGAACGATGCGGGCGCAGAGTCAAAGATTCGCGGTATGACCATCGGCCTAGCGTTTGCGGATGAGATTACGCTGTTGCATCCCGCGTTCTTTAAGCAGTTGTTGTCGCGCTTGTCTAAGTCCTACTCGAAACTTTTTTGCACCACTAACCCCGATTCGCAGAATCATTGGCTGCGCAAAGACTACCTAGTCCGCGTGCCTGGCTGCATGCACTATGACAAGAAAACCCAGCCGGAAGATGAATTGGCAGATTGGACTTATTGGCACTTCACCATGGATGACAACCCCTCACTAACCGAGGGATACAAATCCAATCTGCGCAAAGAATACACAGGCATGTGGTACCTCCGATTCATCCAAGGCCTGTGGGTAGCAGCAGAGGGCGCAATCTATCAGATGTGGGACGAAGCCAAGCATGTCATCGACCCGGACGATATGCCACCCATGCGGCAAACCCTAGGCCTAGGAATCGACTACGGCACCACCAACGCCACCGCAGGAATCCTGCTAGCCATAGGCGAGGATAACCGACTCTATGCGGTGGATGAATGGGCACCAGGCAGGCAAACCAACGCTGCGCTAGTGCAAGACCTCAAGGCATGGATGGAGGATAGGCCGCACCCGCAATGGATCTACTATGACCCCGCTGCTGCATCCTTCGGGCTACAACTCTATGAGGATGGGATACACAGAATTGATACCGCCAACAATGATGTGCTCGACGGTATCCGCACCGTGGCATCTCTATTAGACAACGGGAATCTACTCATATCGTCCCAGTGTAGGAACCTGATAGATGAAATCCCCGGCTACCGGTGGGACGAAAAAGCAGCAGAGCGCGGCATAGACAAACCGATTAAGGAAAATGACCACTATTCCGATGCCTTACGCTACGCAGTCTTTTCGTCTCGCTACCTGTGGTCTAGGAGCATCACCGCATAGGAGAAGCGTATGACAATGCCCGCCGCTAAGTCCCCGTGGCCACCGGAAAAGTGGGCACCCGTCACCAACCTAGTCGGTGATGCAGCCCTATGGTGGGAGGGTGATACGAAGCAGCTGGATGCTCACTACGGTGGCATGAATGTGGTGTACCGCCAATCCCAGTTTGCGGGCGGGGTAGTGGGGGCGGTGTCGCGCTTCTTCTGGGGACAGCCCACCCCGCAGGGCCAGTCGAATCGGAAGATGCATCTGCCTATCGCGGCTGACATTGCCGCTACGTCCGCATCCCTGCTGTTTGATACGCCACCTACTTTTACGGTGGAGGATGAGCAAGCCCAAGCGTATCTGGATGACATGCTCAACGATGACCGTTTCCCGGCAGACCTATTGGTCATGGCGGAATCCTGCGCCGCGTTGGGTGGTGTGTACGGCCGTATCATGTGGGACACCGACGTGTCAGATGACCCGTGGATTGATTTCGTGGACGCTGACAGCGCCTACCCCGAATTTAGCTACGGCAAGCTGACTGCAATCACATTCCATGAGGAACTACCCAAGCAAGACGAAAAGCACGTGTGGCGGCTACTATCCCGCTACACCAAGGGCCGTATTGAGTACGCCCTGTACAAGGGTAGGGAGCAGAATCTAGGTGAGCAGCACCCACTAGGTGACCATCCTTCTACCGCACCACTCGCGGACATCGTAGACGCTCAGGGCGGGGTGGACTCCCACACTACGGGCATTGCCGCGACCTACATTCCTAATGCCCGCCCGGTGGTGGGATTCCGTAATGACGGGCAACTCCGCAACATTGGTCGCCCTGACATTAGCCCTGATTTGTTCCCACTGTTCGACATGCTGGATGAAGTATGGACAGACCTCAAGCGCGAAATGCGCCTAGGTAAGCAACGCGCCGTAGTACCCGAATACTGGCTAGAACAGCAGGGCTTCGGCAAGGGGCAGATATTTGACCTTGACCGCGAATTCTACGACGCGGTGGCCTCTACCCCTACTGAGGGGCAGGGGGTTCAGTTCTACTCCCCAGAGCTTCGGTTTGAGTACTACCTGAACCTTGCAGACAAGATTGTGCTAGAGATTCTACGCCGCGCTAATTACTCCCCGTCCACGTTTGGGCTGGCAGAAACCACCTCCACCGGGCAGAAGACAGCACGCGAGATTGAATCCGAATACCAAGCCTCCATCCAAACGTGGAAGGCGAAAAGCCGCTACATGCGCGCCGGGCTGTCCGAACTCTCCAACGCACTATTGGAAGTTCATGCTTGGCTGCACAACATCACCCCACCCACAGAGCGGGTAAAGGTAGACATGACCGCACCCGTGCAAGAAACCATGCTGGATAAGGCATCCACCATCCAAGCCCTGGACGCGGCACGCGCTATCTCCACCCAGCAAAAGATTGACATGCTGCACAATGAGTGGGATGAAGAGGATAAGCAAGCAGAGGTAGACCGCATCCTTGCAGAACAGGGTGGCACATTTGACCCGCTGGGTAACATTAGGCCAGATGAAGACCCACTAAGTGAGGATTAATGGTCTTTGACCCGGCACGCACAGAGGGGCTCAACGATGATGTTGTAGCCCTGTATCGACGTGCCGAAATGTATTTGATTGAGGTAATCCGCCGCGCCTTAATCAGGACAGGGGAGTCACCTACGTGGGCTGAGTCCCAGCTGCTTGCGATTCGGCAAGAGCGCGGAAACATTGAGGGCATGGCAGACGCGCTGCACCAGCGTTTGGGCACAACGTGGCGCAGCACAATTGATGCGGCGTATCTGCGTGGGCAGATTGAGGCAGAGAAGGAACTCGCCGCACTACCAGAGCATTTACGCCCGACACCATCCATACCGGTGTTTGAGAGTAGCGCCGCTGTGTACGCGCTTGTATCTGAGGCAATTACCACGATGGAGCCGGTGCACCGTAATCTGGTGCGCCGCGTGGATGACATTTGGCGGCGTATTGAGGTGGAGGCCACCGGTTATAGCGTGACGGGGGTGATGACTACGCAGCAAGCGGCGCAGCGTGCTTTTACCCGCATGGCCCGGGAGGGATTACCGTTCTATGTGGATAAGCGGGGCCGCAAGTGGGGACTAGACACGTATGCGGAAATGGCTGTACGGACTATGACGAATAAGGCTTTGCGGGCTGGCCACACCAACACCATGATTGAGCACGGTATTGACCTAGTAGTGGTGTCTTCACATAAGAATCCGGCCCCACAGTGCGCCCCGTTCGAGCGGAAAGTACTGTCACTCACTGGGCAGTTCGCGCCGGGCACTCACCGTATTGGGGACAATATTGTGAGTGTGACGGCTACGATGCAACAAGCAGAAGAAAGTGGCCTACATCACCCGAACGCTATCCTTGGTGGCGACCAAGCGATAGACACGTTCGCTGGCGCTGTCGGCGCGTCAAAGTGCGCCTATGCTGGCCCAGCGTTCACGATTCGCACCGCGAAGGGAAACGTGGCGACCGTTTCCCCGAAACACCCTGTACTTACCAACCGTGGGTGGCGTACTGCCGAGAGCCTGCGCGCAGGAGATTATGTGTTCAACACCGGCCCTGGTCAACGGAGCAGCACCGGAGTCATTGGTCAAACGAACCTCGAAGATGTGCCAACCACTGTTGAGGATGAATTTGTTTCTCTCAAAAATCGTGGCGTGGTAACGAGAATTCCCGCCGCCGGACATAATTTCAATGACGATAGGCAATTCCTCAAGGGTGAAATCGACGTTGTAGTGACCGATGATTGTTTGCTGCCTGTACCGGACACTGAGATCGTCAAGGAAACCGGCGAAGTGCGTTTCGTTTGGCCCGATATGGGTAGGGGTAGTGAAGTTTGCGATAGCCCGCTTGCGCTTAGTGGCGGGGGTATCTTTAGTTCGGTAGGACGGGCCTTGTCGAATTTCGATACCAGCTTTAGACAATCGACGGCGAATAGTGGATTCGGACGTGTTGAATACGGGGGCGAGCTGTTGGCAGGTCATTCCGCTGGAATACATGGGGATAAGCTGTTCCATGTCGATTTGTTGGTTCCTGCGCTTGATTGGACCAATTCCACCGTCTCTAAGGCCTTTGCTAACCGAAGAGCTGGCGATTCCCAGAATCCGGCAGATGTCTGCGTAGCTGTGCCCGGCCCGGTAGAGACGGACTATATTGTCAGTGTCGATAGGATTTCTTTTTCGGGCCATGCTTATGACTTCCAAACGGCAGATGGTATATACAGCATTAATGGCATTATATCACACAATTGCCGCCATACACATTCTGCCTACATCCCCGGCTACACACGGGTAAGCGACGCGCCCTACGATGAGGACGATTCGGGCTATAAGGCCACCCAGAAGCAACGCTACCTAGAGCGACAGATCCGCGCCTCGAAGCGGATGGAAGCTGCTGCGATTGATGAAACGGATGTGAGGGCTGCACGCCAACGCAAGAACGCGTATCAGGCGAAGCTACGCGACCACGTGGCGGAGCATGATTTACCGCGCCGCCGCCACCGCGAACAACTCCGCAAACCAGCCAGCGGGGCAGTGGGCTTATCCTTTGATGATTAGGGCATGACGCAACCCACCACGGGGGGATGGGGGTTGCGGGTTGGAGCTGAGCTCAACAACCAAGGTGATAGTAACCCAACACTAGGGGGCGCGCATCTTGAAAAATGAGGAAAATCGCCCATGTAAACACATAGGCGATTAAAGTCACTGTGACCATTTAGGCGGCGTTGCTCTCAGATGAAGACTTGCTGGCCAAAAAATCAGCCCAAGTAGCATCCGCATAATCCTCACCGAGATAATCCTCCCAAGGCATACACCAAACAGCCATCATCCCATGGGCAACCTCCACAAACTCATTCTGCAAATCATCCACAAACGGAGCAATCGCAGAACCATACCGATTCACCAAATACGCTCGAAACCTTCCGGACTGCACCCGCTGAACCTGCTCCATTCCCTCATGCTCACGCACCATGTGCTGTTCTTGCAGCCCCATATCCTTAAGCTTCATTACGCAGCGCTCCATTCATGTAGGTAGATAACCTGGGCTAGTGGCGGTTGGGGAGGCTCAGGCTCAGTGAAGTAGTCAAACATGTTAATCACATCAGCCATGGCTTATGCCACCTCCGGCAGCATTGGGTCAATACTGGAAAGGCCCAGCTTGCGTTGAATGAACTGGATGCCGGACGGCTGCACGTAGGTGGTGTAGCTAACGCCCTGTTCGCCATTGGAGCGCTCAAAGGAATGAGCCTTCACCTCAAAGTGGTGCATGTACTGCTGGTACGGGGTGTTACGCATAGCGCCCTTAGAAATCAGGACACCGGCATTCCGCAGCTCGCGGAACAACCAGTTCTGACCCTTGCCGAACATCTTGGCCACCGTACCAATGTTGTACTTGCCGGTAGCATCTATGAACTCATCGTAAGCGTCTGCTTTGGGTTCGAGTTCCTTATTTTTCGCTTCGAGTTGAAGACGCTCAGTTTCCGCATTCATGGCGATTTGGATTAGTTCCATGCGGGTGAGTTCTGCGCCGTTGATTGTGGGCTGCTTTGCCCGCCGTTCGCATTCGATGAAGTACTGGCGGGCTTGCTTGCCTTTGGCATTGCCTTGAAGCATGGCTAGCTCTTTGGCCATGTCCATTGTGAGGATGTGATCCTCGGATGGTCGCCCTCCGGTACTTTCTGACATTTTTGTCATAAAGTCCTGACCTGCGACAAAGCCGTACTTTTCGACGTGGCGGGCGATCCATCGCGTGTACGCTTCCTTGGATTCTAGGAATGCGTGGAGGTCGCGGCCCATGACGGCCTGAACCCCATTGTTGTCGGTGAGTGGAATAACCACGTTGTCATTTGCGCCCGTGTTTGCGGGCATGGGAGAATCAGACATGATTCAAACCTCCGTTGTTTGAGTCCGCGCCCCGGGTGGTTGCCGCCACGCTGGGGCTTTTATGTGCCTACCGTAGAAATAGCAAGAGGGTCATTTCCTTGGTATGGAAACAACCCTATCATGCGCTGTAATAAATTACAACAGTTAGTATTTACCTGCTTTAATTTTGCTTACTAGCGATTCTGACAGTCCTGTAGCTTTGGCAATCTCGCGCCCAGTAACCGTGCCGCGAAGCGCCGCCTGAAACGCTGCTTGGCGCGCAGTGCGCGCTTTTTCAAGTACATTCTCGTAGTTCGTCTGGGCGGCAATGGCCGCTTCTAGTAATTCGTCATGCGACTCCATGCTGCCTCCTTTTATCGGGTAAACGTTATTTCATAATGTTGCGTTACACAACATTTAGTTGCTCCAGTGCCCACGCTTAATTAGTTCACCATCCAGTAAGCCTGCAAGATACTCACAATCACTAGCCCCTAACGGAGCGCGACACTGGTAAACCCAATTATCGCCAATAACCGTAGCTTCCATATCCAGATGTTCGTCGAAAGAAACCGCGCTAAACATCTCTGGGTTATCGGTTACACGAACCCAGGCTGTGCCCTGCCCATAAGGCAAACCGCACGTAGCTGCTACACCAGGTTCATATTCTTCCCAGCCGTCGCAAGCCCAATTTGTATCCGCGAGTTTATCCCTAACTCCGGAAACGGAACTAACTTCATTGGTGGTACTACAACCAGCCAGGAATAATGGCACAAGTGCGAGGGAAATTATTACCTTCTTCATTTTGAATCCTTTTCAAGCTTCTTGGTCAAGCGTTCGATTCGGTTGTCCCAGTCACCATTCCAACCATTAAGTTTCGCATCGAAACAAAGCTGTCGTGCATCTTCAAACCGTCCTTCTTTTTCAAAGATGATGCACAGTTGTCGGTACCCTGCGTGCGCGGGGAATGAAAAGGCTGGTTCTTTCTGGTGTAATCCGAACTTAGTATTGCGTTCCTTGATCGATTCAACGAGGTATCTATGGTCGCTGACCATGTGGTCACGCACCTTAGATTCAATTGAAATCATTTGAGCGCATATCTGTTTCGACACCTCGTAGTTATTCGCCTGGTCTCGATCACGGTAGTAAAGCTCTAGCAATCTACTCAAGGAGAAATGAGCATTCACCCAATCTTCATGCTCAAAGTATGCCTTGTAAATAGCTTCGTAGATGCGCCTAGCTACTTCACGTTGGTGGTAGTTCTTCGTAAGGAAGTTAGCTATTTCATAGGGGCGGCCAGAGTCGATCGCTGCAATGAGAGGTGCTCCGACTTCTTCTATTTTTGCTTCGAGTATTTTCTGTTCAGCATCAGACAGTTTTATTTTGAACGAAACTTCTTTGGACATACCTTTAGATTTTAATCTGCGCGGGCAAACAACGCCGCTGTAACTCTGGACAACGCACACTTTTTTGCACCCTACAGGGGTAACCATCCACCCAACACGTAGGAGAACAGCGGTGCCCGAAAACACCAACCCGGAAAACACCAGCCAGGCGCAGGAAAACCCGGCAGGCCAGGAGCCAAACACCCAACCAGAAACCCAACCGCAGCAGGAAACCAATCAACCCGCTGGTGGTATCGAAGACCTACCCGAATGGGCACAAAAGGAAATCCGCAGCCTCCGCGACGAATCCGCCAAGTACCGCACCCGCAGCAAGGATGCGGAAGCCGCTAAGGCAGATGAACTGAAGGCCGCACAAGAAAAGGCAGAAGCGGAGCGCAACCAACTCATCCAAGACATCGGTAAGAAACTAGGACTTGTTGAGGATGAAACTAGCGACCCGCAAAAGCTCATTGACGCAGCAGTAGAGCGTGAGCAAGCTGCCGCCAAGGAACGCGACGAAATGCGCGACACCCTCACCAAGTATCGCCGCAACGACGCAATGCGAAGTGCTGTCGAAAAGGTAGACGGCAACGTGGATACCACACTTCTGAACGCGCTGCTCAATTCGGACAACGCCTACACCCAACTAGATGTAGACGCAGATGATTTCGAATCCCAGGTGGAAACAATCGTCACCCAAAAACTTGAATCCCACCCGTCCCTAATCCAGGCGATTCACAAGGCATCCGGTGTGGATACGTCCAACACAACCCGAGGAAACCAAGCAATCACCATGGCTGACCTCCAACAGATGACCAGCAAGGAAATCTACGAGGCCCAAAAAGCCGGAAAGCTTGACCACCTCTACACCAACTAGGAGACCCTATGTCTGTCGAATCCTTTAAGCCAATCCTTTGGGCCGCAGCCCTTGACGCGCCCTTCCAGGACGCACTGGTTTACTCCCAGACTGGTGTGGCAAACGCCCGCTTCCAGCCGGTACTGCAAAACTCCGGCAAGAGTGTCAAGATTAACCGTCTTGGCGCAGTCCAGACCCGCAAGTACGTCCAGGGTGAGGCAATCACCTACGACACCCTGTCTACCGAGGCCACTGAGCTGGTCATGGATCAGCAAGAGTACTACGCATTCCTCGTTGAGGATATTGACCGTGCTCAGGCCGCTGGCGACTTCCAGAACGAGTCCACCCGCCAGCACGCCTACGCCATGGCCGCAAAGGTCGATACGCACACCGCCGGAGTGCTTAAGGACGGTGCGAAGACCAAGCTGGGCAACAAGGCCGTGTTTGACGGCGCTGACTTCTTCCGCCCCGCCGAGGGCCAGATGACCGCGTGGGATGTTCTGCGCGAGTTCTCTAAGCAGCTGAACAAGAAGTCCGCCCCGTCCCTTGACCGTTGGGTTGTTGTTGGCCCGAACATGGCGGCGGCACTGCTTGCAGACCGCCGTTTCACTGAGGCTGACAAGGCCGGTACTGACACCATTCTGCGCAATGGCCAGATTGGTGCCATCAAGACGCTTGGTTTCACCGTGTACACCTCTAACCAGGTTCCGGTAACCGCTGGCCGCGAGACGATTATCGGTGGAGCTCCGAACGCTCTGGACTTTGCGTCCCAGCTGCAAACCGCTGAGGCGTTCCGTCACCAGGATCACTTTGCGGATGCGTTCCGTGGTCTTCAGGTGTGGGGTTCTGCACTGGCTTACCCGGAGTCTGTGGTGACTCTGGAAGCCGATGTGAAGCCGGGCACGCTTGGTTCCGCACCGGCTGATGCTGCCTAGTCGGTAAAGACCGTTTAGCGGGGTGTGGGTGGTTACCCCGCCCCGCTTTTCGCATATCTAGAGGAGAAAAATCAGAATGCTTGTATTTGCCCAGCCGGATGACGTGGTTAAGTGGGCTGGCTACGAATTTGATGACGATGTGAACCTACAGCCATTGATTAGGCGTGCATCGTCTATGGTGCAGCGCGCCGTGAGGGCTGCACGGTTTGAGGTGACCCCTGCGGGGATGCCGGAAGACCCAGACGTGATGGATGCTCTACGGGGTGCGGTGTGTGAGCAGGTCACTGTGTGGGTGGAAAACGACATTAATCCTACGGTGATTGAGGCCTCTTCGGGTGGGGTGACCTCATCGTCTATCGGTGACGCATCTGTGTCTTACTCCACGGTTGAGGCGGCATCTGCGAAAGACCAAGCTGCTAACGAACTGTGTGATGCGTCGTTGGACATTCTGTTTAACACCGGGCTGATTGGGGGTTGGCCGTGGGTAAGGTAGAGAATGACATTGCGGCACAGTGGTTTAAGCATGATTGCGTGCTCCTACGTGGGGCGGGCGAATCACCTTACGGCTGGCAAGAAGGGGAGCCAGTCCCGTTTAAGGGCTTCGTGCGTCAAGCCACTCGCCGTGTCATGGGGCCACAGGGGGAGCAAACGGTCACTGACACGATGGTGTACATCCCGCTTGGGTTAGTCGTGGAGCGCGGCGACCATGTGGAACTTCCAGACCCGTTTGAGACCGGCCCGTGGGAGGTCACCGAGCGTGCCGCGTTCGACGGGGCAGGGAACCAAACACCAGACCACCAGAAACTAACCCTGACGATACCCAGCGAGTCCACGGGTGGAGGGGTGGTGAATCCATATGGCTGAGTTGGATTGGCGCGGCCAAGAGGTAGCCCGCGACATTAAACATGCCGCTACGAATGCTTTGCGCGCCGGGGCGCACCTACTACATGACGAAGCTGTACAGCGCACTCCGATAGAGACCGGCACGCTGCGCAACAGTGCCCGCGCCAGCGTGGAGGGCAACGAAGCCATGGTGTCCTACAACACCCCGTACGCGGCCCGCCAGCACGAAGAGGTTGGCTGGCAGCACAAGGAAGGACAAGCCAAATACCTAGAGTCCGCGCTTTTGGATAATCAGACACGAATCTCTGAGCTGATAGCCAAAGAGATTGGGAAGGCGATGCGATGACCCCAACCTATGGAACTCTGCGTGAGGATTTAGCCCGGCATCTTTCTAGCAATGGGCTAGCCCAGTGGGCACCAAACGGAATCTATAAAAAATTCACCCCACCCGCCGTGTATCTAGGTGTGCTACCGGATGAAGCAGGCCCAAGCATTGGGCTAGCCGTGTACCACTTCGGCACAGATGACACCGTACAGCAGGACACCGGCACGCCCCGTATCCGTGTGCAGCTACGTATCAAGGGCACCCGTGATCCGCGCTACGCATCCCGCATCGCAGACGACGTGTACCAATTGCTCCATGAGCAAACTGACTACCAGCTGGACAACGGGGTTTCAGTCTTACGCTCTGCGCGAGTCCTCACATACGAGGAACGGGACGAAGCCAATGTCTATCACAGGGTGGAGTCCTACGAATTCGTAGTCAACCCCAACTAGGAGAGCATAATGGCTGTTGCTAAGGCACCATCTTCCTACGACCTTAATTCCACTCTCGCCCGCGACTGGGCACTACAGGTAAACACCGGCACCCAAGAGGCACCGAACTGGGTTTACGTCCGTGGCCTGTCCCAGTTCGCCCCGCAATCCTCCCCAACCATGCAGGACGATTCCGATATTGACTCTGAGGGCTACAAGTCCCAGATTGCCACCGCCCTAGAGATGATCTTCAAGGGTGAGGGCAAGCGCAAGGGCAAGAAGGATGAGGGTAAGTTTAAGCAAGACCCCGGCCAGGCCGCTCTGCGTGAGAAGGGCCGCAAGATGGGCCTTGACAACGTGATTCAGGCCCGCTGCTGGCGCACCGACGGTGTGGAAGAGGGATATGATTCCTACTTCTCTGTGAAGTGGGAAGACCAGGCTGGCGGTAATGAAGACCTGGATTCTTTCAGCTTTGAGATGATGTCTCGCGGTAAGCCGGTGGCGATTAAGCCGGTCACCGACGATAAGGGTAAGTCCGTCCCAGTTGAGGGCGAGGGTGACGGCCCGGTTATGGCTGGTGGTACCGCAAGCGATACAACCGACCAGTAATAGACGGGTTGGACAACTCTAGGCCAGGTGCACCCTAAGTGGTGTTCCTGGTCTTTTGTCTATCTATAGGAGATACCCGCCGTGCGCGACCTGCGTGAATTCCACGACCCGAACCTACATCTTCCCATCGACGGCAAGGTGTACACCGTGAAGTCCCCGAACGCTGAACTGGGCTTGGAGATTAAGCGTTTCACTGCTGACCCTGAGGCTGACCCGGCTGAGGAAATCTACTTCGTGGCCAAGCTGCTAGGCGCGGAGTACGACAAGGACACCGACAGTATGAGCGGTGGCCTGTGGGATGAAATGGTAGCCAACGGCGTGCCCTACGAAGAGTGTATGCACGTTGGTAACACCGCCATGGCTCACTACGGTGTTTCTCCCGAGTTTGGCGAGATGTGGTGGGAGACCCGCCTGGGAAAAGAGCGACCGATCCAGCCGGAGGACATCGTGGCGTGGGCAACGGCCCGGGAGAAACCAGCGGAGAAGAAACCGGCGAAGAAGACCACCCGCAGCCGCAAGAAGACTACCTCCTAGACGGCCCCTACGGCCCCTACGACCCTAGGCCCAGAGCCTATGGGGATGATGACCCCGGTGGTGGGCCGTATGACCCGGAAACCGGTTTGCGTGACTGGTACGCCCCTGAACCACATGAAGCGCAGAAACCGGTAGGGCAGCAAAAACTTCAGTGGGTAGACGTGCTCAATCAATGGTCTGCGATTGAGTGTGACCTCCACGAAAAATACGGGGTCGATGTGGAATCCGGCGTACTCACACAACGCACGTGGCGGTGGCTGGAAACCAGAATCCTTGACCTGATTAACCAACCTAGCCGTCTAAGGACAGCCCTCAACCTCACATCTGAAACCACCTCACACTAGGAGAACGCTATGGCGCTCGAAGTCGGTACCCTCAACGCCCGAATCCAGATTGATACCGATGGGGTATCCTCCACTCTCAGCAATGTCAAGCGTGACCTAGCAGATGTGAAAAAGTCCGCTGACAAGGTTGAAAACCTTGACATTAAGACCAAGGCGGACACCTCAGGGGCGACGAAAGCCAAGCGTGCCACAGACAATCTGGCGAGTGCTGCTGATAAGGCCGCATCTGCCAGCTCTAAGATTAAGTTCCCTAAGGACTTCACCCCGGATGCGGAGCGGGCTAAAAAGTCTGTTGACCGTGTAGGCGATGGTCTTGCGGGCGCTGCTGCGAAGTTTACGAAGTTTACCGCCGCGACCGCTGGCACCGCCGTGGTGGGTGGTGTTGCCGCCAGCCTACATAAGGGCTTCCAGCGCCTGGACTCCATCGACCAGGCCACCGCCAAGCTCGAAGCCCTGGGCAATAGTGGAAATGATGTGCAAAACATCATGGATAACGCGCTGGCCAGTGTGAAGGGAACCAGTTTTGGCTTGGGTGAAGCCGCTACTGTCTCCGCCAACATGGTTGCCTCTGGTATTGCACCTGGTAAAGAGCTGGAAACCGTGCTGGGTACCGTGGCGGATACGGCTGCTATTGCTGGCACCTCTATGGAGGATATGGGCCTAATCTTCGGCTCCGTTGCGGCCCGTGGCAAGCTCCAGGGTGATGACATGATGCAGATGCTGGGGCGTGGTATCCCAGTGCTGCAAATCGTGGGTGAGCATCTTGGCAAGACTTCTGCTGAGGTGTCTGCGATGGCATCCGATGGTGAGATTGATTTCCAAACCTTTGCGGATGCGATGGAGTCCTACGTGGGCGGCGGCGCGAAACGTATGGGCGATACTGTTTCGGGTGCGTTGAAGAATCTGGGTGCTGCGTTTGGTCGTGTGGGTGCTGAGGCCGCGAAGGGTGCTTTCTCCGAAGCTCCGGGGGTTATTAAAGAACTGACAGACCAGGTGGATGGTTTGGGGGCTGTGGTTGGCCCTATGGCTGCTGAGTGGTCTGCCCGTCTTACGCCTGCGATTAGTGAGGCGGCGACGGCTATCATTCCTCAGGCGACGGCGGCTTTGGGTGTGCTGTCCGACGGTGTTGAGGTGTCTTTGCCGCTTTTGCAGGGGTTGGCTTCTGCTATTACGTCTATCCCTACCCCTGTGCTGGCTGCTGGTCTGCTGACGCTGACGGCCCGTAATAAGGGGTGGACTTCTGCGCTGGATAATTCCACTAGTGCGCTGAAGAACTGGGTGGGGCACGCCCGCTCTGCTGAGGGCTTCGGCGGCAAGATGGCTACTGCTTTCCGTAACGCTTCCGGCCCAATGATGGTACTGGGCCGTGAGACTCGCGTGTCTGCCCGTGAGCTGTCTGGTATGTCTCGTGTGGCTGGTACCGCGATGGGTGGCATGCAGTCTTTCGGCGGAGCGGTTAAGGGTGTGGCTAGTGGTGCCATGTCGGGCTTCAAGTCTGGTGTGAATGGCATCATTGGAATGCTTGGCGGGCCATGGGGACTGGCAATCATGGGTGCCACTACGGTGCTGGGCATCCTTATTGATAAGCACATGGAGGCTAAGCAGGCTGAGCAAGAGCATGAGCAAGCCCAAAGGGATTTGCGCGCCAGCCTAGACGAAACCACCGGCGCTATCACAGACCAAACCCAAGAGCTGATTAACAAACGCCTGGAGGAATCCGGCGCTACGGACGCTGCCCGCGAACTAGGCATGGCGCAAGACACTGTGCGTGACGCGGTAAACGGAAACGTTGATGCGATGCGTGAGGTGAAGGTAGCCACCGAAGGCGCTGTAGATTCTGCACTTACTGGATCTAAGCAATGGGAAGCCCTTAGTAGCACATTTGAGGATTCAGGCCTCACCATTGATGATGTCACCCAAGCCCTAGTGGGCAATAAAGACGCAATGGACAAGATTAATAGTTCCGATGCAATGCTCCAGCCAGGTGTGGCCCAAGCATGGGAGGCGCTCAAAAATGAGATGGAGGATACCACCGGTGCCGCCATGACCTTGGGTAAAGAAGTTGGCACCCTAAATAGCGACTTAGAGTCAGCGAAGGCTAAAGAACTTCAGAACAAGCTGAACGGTTTGGAAACTCAGTCTGAGAAGACTAGCAAGGTTCTTTCCGCTGTGGGGGATTCCATTACAGCTATCCCTGACGAAAAAACCATTCATGTGGAATCCATGGCCCCCGAAGTGCGTAAGGAAATGGATAAACTCCGCATTGAGATTAACGATCTTCCTAACGGCCAGGTTGAGGTGAAGTTCCCAGAGGGGCACAACATCACCCAAATAATCACGGATCTGGGTGCTCAAATTAAGGCGCTTCCAGACGGGCGATTTAGCGTTGACGATAATACACCCGAGGTGCAGCAACGCCTTATTGATTTGGGTGTAGCTGCGAAAGACCCGGTGACTGGCGAAGTCAGGATTAAGGACAACATTTCTGAGGTTATTGGCAAGCAGATTGAGCTAGGTGGTGCTGTCAAGACCGAAGAAGGATACGTCTATATGAAAGACAATACGGGCGAGGTGCTGGCTTCGCTCAACGGTCTTGGTATCGCGGCTAACAGCTTGCCCCCGGGCGAGGTTCGCATTTTGGATAACACTCCAGAAGTTCGCGACGCCTTGGCTGCTGTTGGTATTGAGGCGACTGAGTTGCCGGATGGGCACCTTGCTATTTCTGATAACTCCCCGGAGAAGCTAGCTAACCTGCAAGCTTTAGGTATCCAAACTGAGTCCTTGCCGCCTGGAACTATTGAGATTACGGACACCAGCCAGGAGAATATGGAACGGCTGGACAAACTAAGAATTAGAACTACTACTTTGCCAGATGGTCGCGTAATCGTCACGGATAATGCGGAAGAAACACGCCGCCACATCCAGACCACTCTGTCTAAGGAAAACACTAATACGTTCTCCAACCATGAGATTAGTATTGTCCGCTATATCAAAGATATTTTTGAGCGGGCCAACGGCGGTATCGACAAGCCGGTGGAAACCTACGCTTCCGGTGGTCATCGTGATAAGAACGTTGACCGTGCAGTGGCCCGCCGCGCCAACTCTAACCATGAGCCATCCCACCAAGCACAGATTGCCCCCGCTGGTGCGTACCGCGTGTGGGCTGAGGCTGAAACCGGCGGCGAGGCCTACATCCCCATGGCCCCGTCTAAGCGTGGACGCTCTGAGCGCATCCTCAATGAGGTTGCAAGGCAATTCGGCTACAACCTAGTCGATGGGGAAACCGGGATGGTGCAAACCTTCGCGGATGGTGCAGTTCTTCCTGCTGCTGCGATTAAGGCGCGGCTTGCCTACATGAACGGCACACCATACATCTTCGGCGGCTGGTCACGTGCCGGTGTGGACTGCTCCGGCGCGGTCTCACTAGTAGTCAACGCGGCAGAAGGCCTAGACGAATGGGTAGAGCGCACCGCAACCGCAGGACAAGACGGGTTCATGCGCAAACGCGGCTACAAGCAAGGCCGAGGCAGAAGCGGTGACATTCGTGTAGGCGTGGTCAATGGTGGGCCTGGTGGTGGCCACACCGCGCTACAGCTCGATGACGGCACCTACATTGAATCCGGTGGTAACACCGGTGGTGGATTCACCATTGGTGGCAAGGCAGGCCCGCTAGAGGGCCGGGGCTTCACAGACTGGTACTACAAGCGCGGAGGCATGGGCCTCACCACTGAGGGGTTGGACTCCCTAGATTCCCTCAATGGTGTTGTCGGCATGCCCGGCTACAGTACCGTCACGGACGCTATGCGCGGCATGGTCACCTCCACCTACAGTCCCGATGGTGGGGAGAGTGAATCCCGCGAGCTGAACGGTGGGGCTGGCACCCTCATCGAGGATGGCTCATTCCTAGAGCTTATGGCCGCGCTCTACTCGAAGAAGACCGGAACCCCCATGGCCGACGATGTTGTCTCTTGGGGCACCGTGGTTGGCCTGTACTCGAAGGAATCCGAAAAGTCCCAAAAGAAGAATGCCAAGGATGCGGAAAAGACCGCCGCGAAGCTAGAGAAGATTCAAGACCAGCTGGACAAGGCCAATGAGGATTTGCCGCTGGCTGAAGAAGACCTCCGCATCAAGAAGATGAAGCGCGATGAGGTCTACGGCAAGACCAACAAGAAGGGCGAGAAGACCGCCACCGATTCGCAAAAGGCGGCTGCTGACCAGTCCGTAGCTAAGGCTGAGAAGAAGGTGGCGGACACTAAGGCGAAGATTGCCAAGCTCGAACAAGAGCAAAAAGAACTCGAAGCTGAAATGCAACGCCTGCAATCCGGTGCCGATGGCCTGGACGTGTACGGTGACCTACTCACCACCACGAAGGGCGTGGGCGGCACGTCTGGTAATAAGTACGCGGATGCCATCATCAAGGAAGGCAGGCGCAGGGGCATTACGGACACGGGTATCAAGATTGCTCTGGCGACCGCGCTGGTGGAATCCGGTATGAAGATGTACGCCAACCCTGCTGACCCGGCTTCTATGCAGATGCCGCATGACGCGGTGGGCTACGACCACGATTCTGTGGGTCTTTTCCAGCAGCGTAATAACGGCGCGTGGGGAACGACGGCTGACCGGATGGATCCCGCGAAGAGCGCTGGCATGTTCTATGACCAGTTGGTTAAGGCTGACTACAACACCGGTGACCCTGGTGCCCACGCCCAGCGCGTACAAGTATCCGCGTTCCCTGGTCGTTATGCGCAGCGTATGGATGAAGCGCAGGGATTCCTGGATAAGTACAATTCCACTAAGAATGCCAAGATTACGGCTATGGCGGATGGTGGCATTCTAGGCGGTTTGCGCCAGGCGCAGATTAATGAGGGTGATTCTGCTGTGTTGTGGGCTGAGGCAGGCCCAGAAGCCTACATTCCACTGTCTAGTGATAAGCGTGCTCAGTCGCTAGATATTTGGGCTGAGACCGGCAAACGCCTGGGTGTGGACGTGATGAGCATGGTCAACTTCATTGCCTCCGGCCTCCCTGGGCTGGTGGAGGGCCGTCTCGATTTCTCCACCGGTGGGTCTTTGAGCGCTGCTGAGCTTGGCCTGAATACTGAGGCGGCACAGTACCGTACGCGCCGTCATGCGCAGGCTACTGCCCAGAACGCTGTGGGTGCGGTGTTCAATGGGCCGGTGCAGATTAATGACCCGAAGAAGTATCTACAGGGGCAGGTGGATAACGCGCAGAAGCAGCTAGGAATGGCTATGAGGAGTGTGCTGCTATGAGCCTGATACTGACTGACACAAGTTGGCAGAGTCGTGACGAATACCAATCGAGCGACCTGTTGCGTTTCTACCTTGTGGGTGCTGACCATAAGACCCGCTGGTGGTTTGGTGGGCCGGGGTCGCCGGTGCGGTTGAATAAGCCGCCGTCTGGGTTGCAGGGTGCCCCGGTGACGCACGATTACCAGACTGTGACGGGTATGGATGGCGCGATTTACAAGGGCACTATTGATGAGCAGGCCACGATTACGCTTCAGGTGTGGGTGAGTGACCCGCGTTCTTCGGCGTGGGCTAGGCGGCAGCATTCCCTATGGCGTGAGTCTTTAGGACGGGGTAAGGACACTGTGAGACTGTTTGCCGTGTCTAAGGAATCCGGCTACTGGTGGATTGATGCCCGTGTCGAATCCATTAGCGACGTGAACTATTTTGACCAACGGCCCGGCCTAGTAGGTGAGATGGGTGAGCTAGTCACGTTGAAGACTGATAGGTCATTCTGGCAGCGGTTTGAGGAACGCAAACGCTTCGACCGCTACACATGCCGCAACGCGCACATGCTCAACCTTGGCGACCAGCCCGCATGGCTACGCTGGACTGTCACCGGCGACCACAACGGCTGCTTTATTGGAGTGGATAAAGAAGAGGTCTTCCTCCCTGACCCGCGTACTCTGCGCACCGAAGAAGAACTCTTAGCAGGCATGAACCCTGTACACGGCTATTGGATTGACACCAATGAACTCTGGCCGTCCTTCCTCACCTCATCGGGTGATGATTTGCAGCCTGATTTCCCTAACATCTATTGGACTAAGCCGCTGCCGCCGCGTGGCGTGCACAGGGGTAATACGGTGCCTTTGAACATCACACCTATTAACCCCGGCGAGAATTTCCGAGTTGAGGTGTCCTATACGCCTAGGGCGGAGCAAGCATGGTAGCTGACATTAACGAATCCTATAGCGCTAACCCGCTGAACCTCATGGTGCACAATAATGAGTACACGCAGCGGTACCGTATGCCCGGATACATTGACGTGGAACTCAACGCGGAGTTTGGGCTGAACGCTGGTACAGGCACTGTCACTATTCCAGCTGACCATAAGCTCGCGGCGCGTATCATGCAGTGCGACCACGATGTAGTCCCCATCACGGCAGAATTCAACGGCTGGTCGTGGACAGGCCGTGTGGAATCATTCGAGGCCGCTGGCAAACCAGGCCGCGAAACAGTCACCGCCACACTGATTGATGACAAGGTGCAGCTGGGCAGCATCTTAGCTTTTGCGAATACTCGCACGGGGCTTGCATTGCAGGGCAAGCGTGACCACCAGGCAGGCCCGCTAGAGTCCGTGGTGTACCACTACCTGAGTGAGAATATCGCCCGCTCTGGCCTGCCCGCCTATATCGTCATGCCACCCAAGCGGGTCGAAGACAAATCACCACGTATCGACCTATCGGCACGCATGACCAATTTGGATAGCCTATTGCGCGACATTCTTAATCAGTATGACTATGACGTAGAGTGCCGCATGTGGTGGCCTGGCCAACCCTTCCCAGAGGGCAAGGTGGTTCCGCTGGTTGAGGGTGATGGGCGTGAGCGTCTACGCCGCCTTACTCATGCCAACATTGACCAAGTATTCTCCCCGAATGATGACCCGATTCAACCTCCCAGCAAGCCGGGGCTTATTGTGGCAGTCCGCAAGGTGCGTGACCGGCCTCATGTGCGGTTTAGCACCCGCAGTGGTGAGGTGGATTCGTTCACTCTGTCTGGTAAAGCGCCGGGTGCTGCCCGCCAAGTGGTGGGTGGTAAGTCGGATGATTGGGTCAATGAGGCTATCAACTTTGGTATTGACTGGGCTGTGCAGGGCATTCTGACCGCGATTGGTGGTGTGGCTCTTGGCCCGTTGGGTGCGCTTGCTGGCGGTTTGGTGGGTGGCGTTATTAAAGACCAGGTGGAGGATACAGTGTTGTCTTTCACTGATAGGACGGATGTTGAGCGTGCGGCACAGATGGGGCCGTTCCATCTGCGTGAGGGTTTCACTCAATCGTCTGCTGGCGCGTTCACGTTTGATACATCTACCTTGGCTGAGCGTGCGTTATTGGATTCTAAGGGCGGTAAGTCCGTGACTATGACGATGGGGCACACTATCTCGAAGGTGCTGGGTGATGACCAGCGGCACAGTACCGGAAAGATTCGCTACGGATACCGCATTGGCGACCGCGTGACCTTTGAAGAGCACCTATCCGGCGTGGTGGTGTCTGACATTATTACTGGCGTGACCGTGAAGGACAATCACGATGAGCGTATGCGCATCTCACCCCGCATCGGCAAGCGTAAGAACACCAGCAACCCGTTTATTGATTTCACGGACAAAATGAACAAGGTGACAGAGACCGTGCGCGACTTCGGCCTAGCAACCTAGACAACGCGCTAGCTAACGCATCCTCATGGTCGGCAACAAAGGAGGATGCATGGTCACACACCCCATGAAACAGGGCACCTACAGGGTGTCCAGCGGCTACGGCTCGCGCTGGGGAACCTTCCACGCTGGCCTAGACTTCGCAGCACCCATAGGCACCCCGATTTACGCGGCAGCGGATGGTGTAGTAGTCCAAGGCAAAGAGCGCTACAACGTAGCTGGCTTCGGTAGCTGGATTTGGCTCGACTGCCAGAACAGCGTAGGCAAGGACTTCATCTACGGTCACGTAAAGCACGACGGAATCCTAGTCAAAGCAGGTGACCGTGTACGTGCAGGCCAACAGATAGGCGTGGTGGGCAACGAAGGACAGTCCACCGGCCCTCACCTGCACTTTGAAGTGTGGGGGCATCCTGGTCGCCTGGGTGGTGCTCACCAAGACCCCGCGAAGTATTTGCAGGGCGCGGCACAGCCGGGAGGGGCAGTTAAACCAGTAGCACAGCCCACCCCCACACCGTCTAATGGCCATATTTTGGGTGTGGACGTGTCCTACTTCCAGAACGGCATGAGCCTGAAGCGCGCCGCCAGTGAGGGGCTTAGCTTCGCCATCATCCGAACATCGGATGGCACACACCGCGATTGGGCCTACCAATCCCACATGCTGGATGCGGAGAGCGCGGGCATGGTCACCGCCGCCTACCACTATTGCCGCAACCCGCGTGAGGGAACCAGCATCGCGCAGCAGGTAGCCACCTCTGTGTCCGTCATGGGTGATATGAAGCGCCCCATCTGGCTGGATTGTGAAACCCCCGCTGGTCTATCCGCGCAACACGTGCAGGAATTCAAGACGGAGTTTGAGCGCCACGGTGTGCGAGTCATCGGCATCTACAGCTATATCCCGTGGTGGGAGGGCAAGACCATTGGCGGGGAGCCAGCAACCGCGCCGTACGGCAAAGTCTGGCTCGCACACTACGGGACGAACCCGGACGGCACACCCGCACAGGTCTACGCAGCCCGGGGCGGCAACAACTCCCGCTACTGGGACTATCCCTTGGGCAACCAAAAGCCGGTGCTATTCCAATACGGCAGCAAAGCAGAAGTAGCCGGTTTCGCGGACGTAGACGTAAACGCATTCCGAGGAACCAAAGACCAGCTCAAAGACTTGTTCTACGGAACCAACACAGCAAAGAAAGAGGATTTAGCTTTGTCCGACATTGACAAGAAGCGCATCAAGTACTCCCTAGACCAATTCGTAGGCTACGGCACCAACAAGAACGGCGAGCCTACTTTCAACGGCTGGGATTTTGACCACCTGGTCAAGGTGGCGAATGACAAGCTTGCCAACGGCAAGGGACTCACCCTAGTAGAGATGGTGGCCCGCACCATGGACAAGCAAAACAGCCAAGAAGCAGCCATTCAGCACCTGTCTGAAAGCTTCGACGAACTCATTAAGGCAGTCACCGCCCTTAATGAATCTGTGGCCCAGCTTGCAGGCGGAAACCCGGAGGTAAAGTAAATGAGCAACATCAATAAGGCTGATTGGCCTCTCCGAAAGATTCTGTACGTCCTGTTTGGTGCGGCACTGTTTGTGGCTATCACAGCAGGGTGGGTAACTGACACCCAGATTGAGACCGCCCTGTCTACCACTGAGCGAGTCACCGCCTACCTAGCGTCTGCTGGTCTTATTTTCGCAGCCACCAAGACCCACCGGGGCAGTGACGATAAGAGCACTGAGGCGGATGTACTCAACGCCGCCGTCAACGCGGCAGGACAGCCACAAGACACCACCAGCGAAGTGCTACTAGCCCAACTGCAACGCCAGGTAGCCAACCTCACCCACCTAGTAGAGCACCCCGCACCGGAACCTGAGGATGAGGTAGACCAAGACGCGCCGGGCATTTACCCCACAGGGGCTTAAGATGCAGTGGCCCCAAAACCGTGACAGCTGGCTAGCGCAAAGACAGGGAGACTGGTCGCCCGGTATGCCGTCCCTCATCTCATTCATTATCTTTGCGCTTTTCACGGTGCAGGGCGCGAACCGTGGCGTGGACTACATCACCGGGGACAGGCCGGATGTTACCCAGTCGCTAACCTTGGTGGAGCAGGCCATGCCACTGCAATGGTGGGGCGCACTTTTCCTCATGGCCTCCCTAGTAGTGACAGTAGGTATGTTGTTCCGTCGCCATAACATCATCATCGCTGGGTGCCTGTACTTCGTGGTGCTGTACTCCGGCATCACGTGGGGACTCACGATGAAGATGCTAACTAGGATGACCCCACTGTCTGAATTTTGGGCGGCACTGGTTGACCCTGATATTCATGCCCCTACACCGTTCATGTGGGCGGTCATCATCCTCATGTGCATTGGGTGTGCAGCGCTAACCATCGTGGTGAAGAAACACCGCCTCATCGTAGGCATCGCATCAACCATCATTATCCTACTGACCTGCATGTTCGCCACCTACGGACACCTAGCCACCTTCATCTACCACTCCGCACAAACATTCCCACTCGACGGATGGCGCACCCCCTCATCCTTCGCCCTCACCACAACCATCTGGGCACTATTCGCCTGGGGCACGAAAGTGATGCAGAAAGCTAGAAGAGGTCAATAACATTGATTCCACCAGAGCTGCTAGACCGCTTGCCTAATGATGGGGCATGGGGCATTTTCGTGACCGTGGTGCTGGCTATCTGGATTGGTGTCAAGACACTTGCGAAGGCTGATACCGACAAGATGGAGCAGTCCTTCGGATGGTTCGGACACAAAGCATCACAGATTGTGCGCTGGTTTCGGGACAAAGAGCGCCGCCAGATTGAGCATGAGCAACGCCTAGAAGACGCAAGGGTGCGGGTCTTTGAGGAAAAGATTCAGTCACTGGAGAACATGATCACCTATGACCGGAAATGGTATGAGGAACAACTTCATGTTGAGCGCGACCGTAACGAGGCGGAAACACAGCGCCTAGAACAACGAATCGAGGATGTGGTGGAAGAGCGCCGCGTGGTGGAGAAGTGGATGGAGTACGCAATGCAGTGGGCTAGCGAGGTGTATTCGCTAGCGGTGCAGCATTCATGGAATCCGCAGATTACCCCGCTCATGTCTTTTTCTGTGTGGCGCAAGACCACGCAAAGTGACGTGGATTAGACAACGCGGCGGTGGGGCAACGATGGGGACAGCTTTAGATGTTTCCCCTGTTAGGAGTCCCCACCCATGGCTGATAGCGTCCCAACTTACCGCGACCTTGAGACAAAGCTTATCCTCAAGTGGACGGACGTCGAAGATGTGCTAGCCACTCAGCGTGCCCTGATTGAGGTAACCCCAGAGGCCGCGTTCCTGGAGCTGCCGCGTGGTCGCCGTGGCGAGAAGGGCGAAAAGGGTGACGCTGGTGCACAGATGTGGATTCGTGACCTCATTACGAATCGTAACCAGCTGCCGCAGAATCTACGTGAGGTAGACCAAGGCGCGTGCTACGTGGATACGAATTCGCGGTCTGCGTGGGTATGGAACGGCCAAGACTACATCGAGATTCCCAACTTTGTTGGTGTGCGCGGTGAACCGGGCGTAACACCAAAGGTGCAGATTGGCTCTGTGAAGCCTGGCGGGGATGCGTCTGTGTCTGTGAATCAGGCGGCATCGACGAAGGACACGTTTGTTCTGGACTTTGTGCTGCCGCAGGGGCCGGTGGGGCCGCAGGGCAAGAAGGGTGACGAGGGTGCCGCGTCCAATGTGTCTTCTAGCCCGGATGTGGATGTGTCGCGCCCCCCGGTTCCTGGTGAAGCATTGACGTGGAACGGGTCTAAGTGGGCACCGCGTAACGTGCTGGCACCTATCGGCCCGTGGGTGCTGGGTGAGGGTGATTTCACCAGTGTGAGCCAAGGCCTTATCGGGTCTGGTGACGTGTCTGAAAAGATGATCGCCTCTTACACGGTGCCTGGTTTGCCGTATGACTGGCACCCTGTGGTGTTGGGTGGCCAGCTGCGTGTGGAAACGCCTATTGGTGTGCAGTACGACGCGGAAGTACGTGTGGGCAATGCACAGCGTGGTGACATTATCGGGCGGGGTATCGGTAAGCCGTATCAGCGTCGTGAAGACCATACACAGATTTATCCGGCTACAGCATCCAGGATGACACCAGGTAGTGCGGTGGGTGTCGTGAAAGCGAATACTGCCACGACCATCTACGTCGTGCTGAAGAAGACGCGGGGCACGATTGGTGGCTGGGACTTTTGGCGCGAAAACAGCTCTCTGTCTTTCATGGCTATGCCCGTAAACCAGTCCTACGCCTAAGGGGGTGATGGCGCATGGCTGAGATGGATCCTGGTAAAGACCCGTGGCTGGAGGATGAGGCGGAGCGACGCACCCTGGATTATGGTGGCACGCCTCCGAATCCTCAGAACTCGCGTACCCGTGCTGACACGTACGGTATTCGTCCTGACATTTTTGATTCGTTGAATCAGGCGATGACGAAGAAGTCAACGGTTGATGACCTGATTAAGCAGGCGCGTAAGCACCAGCAGGATGCTTTGCGGTATTTGGCGGATGCGCAGGCTGCGCGTGAGCAGGCTGATAAGGCGTTGGCTGAGTCTGATAAGGCTTTGTTGAAGGCGGGGGAGGCTCAGCAGCAGGCTAGGCAGGCTGTGGATTCGTCTAACAGTGCGTTGGAGGATGCGGCTAGTGCGCGTGCGGATGCGAAGCAGTCTCTTCAGAATGCGAAGGATTCGCTACAGAATTCGCAGGACGCTTTGCGTGATGCGCAGGATGCTAGGGCGCGTGTCACTGTGGCGGCTGCGGATGCGGCTTCGGCACGTACGGATGCGGACAAGGCGCTAAAGGATTCCGGTAAGGCGTTGGAGCAGGCGGGGAAGGCTGTGGCTGATTCTAAGGCCGCTGTGTCCACGTCGGGGGATGCTTTATCTAAGGCTGAGTCTGCGGATTTGGAGTCTGTGGAGGGCCGTAAGACGGCGATTGAGGCGCTGACTAAAGCGGTGAGTGCGACGAATGTGGCTGTGTCTGCGAACACTACAGCGATTGAGGCGAATTCGTCTGCTATTGCGTCTACGAATAAGGCTGTGGCGGCGTTGACTCAGGCTTCGGCAGCTAATTCGCGTGCGATTGATGCTTTGTCTGAGGCTTCGGCAGCTAACTCGCGTTCGATCGCGGCGACGAATACAGCGGTGGCGGCGAATAGTAAAGCGGTTGAGTCAGCGCTGCTTTCGTCTAAGGCGAATAGCACGGCGATTCAATCAACGAATAAAGCTGTTAGCGCTGTTGTGACAGCGTCTGAGGCGAATAGTACTGCTATTTCTGCTACTAACCGTGCTGTGGTGGCGGTTAAGAACGCTACTTTGGCGAATAGTCAGGCCATTGCGTCTGTGACTGCCGCATCGGCTGCGAATACGTCAGCTATTGAGGCTCAACAGCTTGCCATTGATATTGTGCCCCGATTCCTGTTCTTGCATGGCAATGACACTATTTGGTCTAGTAAGGCCACTAGCGTGGATTTGGGTAGGAATTTTGGCACTTTGTCGTGGAGTAGTAGCGGTGTGGTGTCACGTGGTGTGGTTGAGTTTACGGCTAGGGGCAATTGGTCTGGCTACGTGTGGTTGATGGCCGTTTCGGATAATGGTGCTGTGGATACTGTGGTGTCCAACATTGACTCACGGACACGGAGTTTCTATTCGGGTAATGGTGGCCTGTTTGGCAGCTATAAGTACGCTACGGCACTGATTTTCCCCACTTCGTCGATTACTCCGAAGACTAACTAGACAACGCGGTGAGCGCCGTACAACTACAGGCAGTCAAATGCTTGTAGGAGACTTGGATGCAATACACCCGTGTACGTCGCGCTGTCAGCGCCGTCGTTATTGACAGTTGGGATGAAGACCGCGACCCAGAACACATTAAGGTTAACGGGCGCGTCACCTTCACCCCACTGCTGAAGGACGGCGATGTTGTGCAGTGGGCTGGCCCGAAAGGCCCAGAATCCCTAGTACTTGCTCCTATCGAGTGCCGAATCAGTGACGGTATCATCATGCACCGTGGCGGCGAAGGTATTTACCTTGCTGCTGGCGGTGAGGGCTGCGAACCGAACCTTATTCAGTGGAAGGCCACGTTTAGCAATATGCAGGCCGGTGGGTGGGCTTTCAAGCTGAAGCCGGTGATGTTTGATGCGGTACCGGATGGGGAAGTAGACCTCACGATGGTTGCCCCTGTAGCTGGCGCGTCAGAGCCTATTGTGCGCGGTCCAGCCGGTACCGGTATTGATAAAATCCGTGTAGAAAAAGGCGCTTTGGTCATCACCGCCCGTAGTGAGGCAGGCACTTTCGAGATGGCCCGCATCCCCCTAGAGGATGTGGTGAAGGCAGAAGCCAAGACCGCAGCAGAACTCGCATCCAAAACGGCTGTGGAGTCTGTGCGCAGTGAATTCGATACGGCTATCACCACAGCGAAAGATGAAGCGGCAAAGGCTACTGAGGCTGCGGAGAATATCACCACACATGAGGAAAACGCCGCCACATCGGCAACCAACGCGGGAACCTCAGAAACTAACGCGGCTAACAGCGCTACTAAGGCAGCAGTATTCGCTGAAGCAGCAAAATCGTCAGAGGGTAAAGCCTCCGCATCGGCAAAGGCCGCACAAACCAGCGCAGACCGCGCAAGCAAAATAGCTGACTCCACCAGCTGGAATGGTGACAAGCTCACCGTCAACGGTAAAACATCACCCTCGCTCACTGGCCCGGCAGGCCCACCCGGAAAAGATGGCCTACCAGGCGCGCCGGGCAAAGACGGTGTTGATGGCACCCCTGGCGCACCCGGTACTCCTGGCAAGCAAGGCCCGCCAGGCGATACAGGCCCAGCTGGCCCACCAGGTGAACCCGGCAAGCAAGGCGACCCCGGTAAGCCCGGTGCGGATGGTCAACCAGGCCCGCCTGGCCCGGCAGGCATCGTCGTGTCTACCGAAGAGCCAGAGGATAAGAACCTAGTGTGGCTCGACCCGTCAGGCACGGTAGGGCGCGTCATCTCCAACGCCATCTACGTGAACACGGACGCGGAGGCCATGACACTATCCGGCAAAGTTCCGAAGGACACCCGCGTGATTGTGGAAACCAACGGCAATATCTACAGGGAGGAATAGCTATGCGTCTTTTCATTCCAGACGGTAATGGTGGCAGGCAGGAAATCGAAGCGCTGCGTGGTCTTCCTGGCCCGCAAGGCGAAGCTGGCCCTGCTGGCCCGGCAGGCCCGCGTGGAGCAGACGGCGCGACCGGTAAAGAAGGGCCACAAGGCCCACCCGGCCCTCCGGGTGAGCGGGGTGAGCAAGGCCCACCTGGCCCGGCAGGGCAAGGCGGTACTACCTCATGGTCTGGCATCACTGATAAGCCACGCGTGTTCCCACCGGAGTCCCATAAGCATTCCATTGCAGACCTAACCAACTTGCCGCGTATTACCACTGGCGCGTACGCCGATGACTTGGTGCAGCGCAGCGCAGGTGGACACATTACCGTTCCGACTGGCACGCCGTCTGAGCGGTACTACGCACCGTCAAAGGAATATGTGGATAATGCGGTAACGAACGCAAACATGGGACTATCTGCGCTTATCAGTATCGAGTTTCAAACCGGACACAAAGGGCGCTATGACGGGTCAGATGGGGAGTGGTGCTTGCCAATCCAATCGTCCACAATCCGCAGCAAATCGCATGTGAGCGTGTACCAAGCAGACGTGGACTATATCCGCTTCACTAGGCCATACGCCAACAAAAGTACATACCTGACAGTCCTGCGCACACACCCGCATGACCTGATTGACGTGTACCAGCTAGCTATGGCCCGGACTAACAACAAGAGCCGCAGTAATTATAGTCCTGACTTATTGAAGTTCAACATGGCACCAGTGCTGTCGTCAACCACGAATGACAGTGTGGCCTTTCACGTCACCAGACCAAGCGGTCGTTCACTCTCGGACAAGGTGATTCTGACACTTGGACTACTGGAATTCTAAGGAGACTAGCGATGCTGAAGAAGGTTCGTGGCCCGTTTGGGTTTCAAAAGTTGGTCACTGACCCGGATTATCCGAGTATGTGCCGGTTTAGTGACCCGGCAGCAAGTAACCCACGCCAGCTAGTGTTTGCCCCGGGGCGGTACTTCCTGCTTATCAGTAACACGATGGAGAACATGAGTGTGCAGGTCAAGGATGGTAGTAGCCCGTGGGTTGAGTACCCGGTTACGGGGTCTGCGTCGTGGCATTGCATCACGATTAAGGAGAACGGATTGGTCATGGTCAAGAAATCGAAATCGGATAGGGGAGACGCCCACATGGTGATAATCAATCCCCCCCCCCTCGGTCTAGGAAACTTTGCCGCCGCATTCGTGAGGTGGTGGCGACATGGCGCTAAAGCTGATTCACGAGGGCATGACCAGATACAACTTCAAGGGAGGCTCTGCGACAAGGGTAGGGCATACGGTGTTCCTGCGCTTTCGCGGAACATTGGAGCGGCGGATCGAACTTCCGGAGGAGTACTGGCCCCCAATCGATTACGCTTTTCAGATTACCGGCGGGATGATGGACGTCGGGTACAACGGGGTAATCAATATCAAGCAAATTCCCGCCGACTTCAAGGTATGGCACACCGTGAATTATCCGCTGTACTAACCCCTGTGGGGGTGGGCGCTAATGGCTCTTAAGCGTATCTACCCCGAGGTGCTGACGGCTTCCGGTGATGGTTGGGCGGCGCGGAAAACCGGGAACCTGGTTGAACTTCGTCTGGAAGGGCTGGAATCTCAACAGGTCATGCCAGCCGAATTTGCCCCCACGAAAATGACTTATGTTCCGGTGTCTGCCCAATCAACAACGAATTCTTATACCCCGCGTGTGGCGCTTAATCCGTCTGGCTACATCACGCCGCAGGGCTATGCGGGTAAAGCGTGGGCGGTGATTGTTTACACGAACTAGGCCACCCTCACGGGTGGTTCACATACTGGTTCACAAACGGTGCGTGAACAGGCTAGAATTGTGTGTTGTCCCAGCTTACAAGTGGAGGGAATGACGGGAATCGAACCCGCGTCTTCAGCTTGGAAGGCTGAGGTATTAGCCACTATACGACATTCCCACAACCGGTAATCTTCAACTTTCAAGGCCTTGACTTTGAAAGTCTCAACGTTGAAAGCCGTTGAATCGGCGTGCGAACTACTTTAGCGCACGTGGGCGCTGAAACGAAAATGGGAACTAGAAAGGGGTAAAAGGCGTTACTTTGGGTAGGTACATAATTACGACAACACACAATTCGACACTGAGATGAAAGTGGTGCTTTCGTGAGCTCGTTATTGCTCCTTATCCTCGTCGTTGGCGGCGGCGCTTGGTTTCTGTCCTCGCGAAACGGGAAGAAGCAGCAAGAGCTGCGAGAATCCCAACGTTTTGATGATGCGATGGCGGATGCCCGCCGGTGGACCGAGCGTCTCGGTGGTCAGGTGATGAACTTGAGCGGTACGGATACTGCCTCCCAGCAGGCCATGGCGGATGCGTCCGAGCGATTCACCGCAGCAAACTCCGCGATTTCCCAGGCCACCACGGTCAAGCAGGCGCACCTAGCGCGCGAATCTGCATTGGAGGGTCTCTACTATGTTGCGGCGGCCCGTGAAATTATGGGTATGGACCCGGGTCCAGAGCTGCCGCCGTTGGAAGGCCAGCGCCAGGCCGGCAAGGTGACGGAGACCCGCACGGTGGAGGCCAACGGGGAGACCCTGACGGCGTCGCCAAGCGCATCCGCAGAAACCCCCAACTACTACCCGGGTGGTGTCGTAGCAGGACGCCCGGTCCCGGCCGGTTGGTACTCACGCCCGTGGTGGGCTGACGCGTTGACCACCGGCGTGTGGATGGTGGGCTACTCCATGATGTTCAACGCGATGTTCGCGGGCATGTCCGGCGTTGGTTACTCCGCCGCAGCCGCAGAAAGCGGTGACTGGGGCGGAGACATGGGCGGCGCCGACGGCATGGACCCCGGTGCCATGGATGGTGCCGGAGACATGGGTGCCGGTGACGCCGGGGGAGGCGAGGAAGGCGGCTTCTTCGATGGCCTCTTTGGCGGCGACGGGGGTGATGGCGGAATGTTTGATTTCGACTTCGACTTCTAGCGCTAAAGCTGCCCCTGACGTGGGGAAACAAAGTTTAATTGGGGCCGGTGTTGGGATAGTCAAGCAGCTATCGGTACACTAGCCCCAGTATGAAGCGCAGCTGCGTGCGGAACTTCCGGGCGCAGAGGCTTTCCATACGGGGCGTGGCGCAGCTTGGTAGCGCACCTGCTTTGGGAGCAGGGGGTCGCAGGTTCAAATCCTGTCGCCCCGACGTATGGGGGCCTGGACGTACATCCAGGCCCCTTAATTACATCTTTAAACGATCACAATCAGGAGAGTTTCTCGTGAAGACCACCGTAGACAAGCTGAGCGATACCCGCGTCAAGCTCACCGTCAACGTTCCGTTCGCTGAGCTGGACAAGGAAATCGATCAGGCCTACGCGGCGATCGCGCAGCAGGTTTCCATCCCGGGTTTCCGTAAGGGCAAGGCACCACGCCAGCTTATCGACGCCCGCTTTGGTCGTGGCCCCATCCTCGAGCAGGTCGTCAACGACATGCTGCCGTCCCGCTACGAGCAGGCTGTTACCGAAAACGATCTCAAGGTCATTGGTCAGCCGGAGATCGACATTGCCAAGCTGGAGGACAACGACTTCGTCGAGTTCACCGCTGAGGTAGATATCCGCCCCGAGTTCGAGGTGCCGGACTTCTCCAAGATTTCCGTCAAGGTGCCGGCGCTCGAGATTGGCGATGAAGACGTCGACAAGGCCCTCGAGGACCTGGCTTCCCGCTTCGGTGAGCTCAAGGACACCAAGCGCAAGATGAAGACCGGTGACTTCGCTGTCATCGACATCACTACCGAGGTTGATGGCACCAAGCTGGAGGAGGCTTCCCACGAGGGGATGACCTACCGCATCGGTGACGACAACCTGATTAAGGGCCTCGACACCGCACTGCGCGGCATGAAGACCGACGAAGACAACGAGTTCACCACCACCATCCAGTCCGGTGAGCACGAGGGCGAAGAGGCCACCGTGAAGGTCCACGTCCAGCAGACCAAGGAGCGCAAGCTGCCGGATCTCGACGACGAGTTCGCACAGATGGCCTCCGAGTTTGACACCATCGACGAGCTGCGCGAGGACACCAAGACCCGCGTCGAGGAGACCAAGAAGTCTGAGCAGGCTGCCGCTATCCGCGATGAGGTCCTGAAGGCCGCTCTGGCAGAGGTTTCCTTCGAGCTGCCGTCCTCCATCGTTGATGAGCAGGTTCACGCTCAGCTGCATCAGATCCTGGGTCAGATGGCTCACGACGAGAAGGCGCTGGCCCAGCTGCTTGAGGCACAGGGAACGACCCGCGAGGAGTTCGACGCTGATGCTCGCAAGTCCGCTGAGGAATCTGTCCGCACCCAGCTCTTCCTGGACGCACTGGCTGAGGTTGAGGAGCCGGAGGTGTCTCAGCAGGAGCTGACCGACCACATCCTGTTCACCGCTCAGTCCTACGGCATGGACCCGAACCAGTTCATCCAGCAGCTGCAGTCCAGCAACCAGCTGGGTAACCTGTTCTCCGACGTTCGCCGCGGCAAGGCTCTGGCTACGGCTATCTGCCGCGCCGAGGTCACCGACGAGGCCGGCAACAAGGTTGATGTTGACCAGTACTTCGGTGAGATCGACGAGGACGAGGCTGAGGCTTCCGAGGAGAAGTAATCTCCCGCTTGTAATGTGCCGCTGCCACATGTGTGGTGGCGTGCGCGCGTGAAACCCCGGATTTAGGTAACTCAAGGATGAGCCTGAATCCGGGGTTTGTGTCATTGTGAACGCCCTCTAGGAGTCTTTGAGTACTTCGTAGAGGGCGTGATGGGTGTTGGCTGGGGATACCGCTAGCCGTTCTTGGCTCTAAAGGCCTTGTCGGTTAGCTGCAGGAATCGCATAACGTAATCCTTGACAAAGTCTGCGGTGCGTTCATTGAGATGTCCGGACTCTTCGAAAAGCGTGGGGGATTGACCCAGAAATACTTCGGGCTGACCAGGAAGCGGCATATCGAAGTAGGACAGGGCGAGGCGAAGGTTCTTCTGTGAACTGTAGCCGCCCATGCGGCCTACAGAGTGGCTAATGATACCTGCGGGAAGGTTCTTCCACGCCACATCTGAGTTGGGTTTAGAGCCGATGTCCACTGCGTTTTTGAGGCAGGCGGGGATAGTGCGGTTGTTCTCTGGCGTAATGAAGAGGATCCCGCTCGAGTTCTTGATGGACTCGCGAAAGGTGGTGTACTCAGCCGGAGTGGGCTTGTCCGTGACGTCGGGGTCATCATAGTCGAAGTCATAGAGCGGCAAGTCACGGATTTCCACGATGTTTGCCTCGTAGTCTTCAGGGATCATCGTGAGCACCTCGTGTGCAATCTTGCGTGTAAATGACCCTCGTCGCAGGCTGCCGACGATAACGCTGATACGTGGGGTGGTCATGGTAAACCTTCTTTCTTAGTTGGGTGTAGGGAGACGTGGTCAAGGGAGAAAAGGCTTGCAGCCAAAGGCCGGTGGTGGGCCGGCAGCGTGGGCGGCGGTGAGGAAGCCATCTACTTTGTCTCCTTCTTCATGGCGGAAGTACAGTTCGATGAGCCCTAGAAGACCCCCGAGGACGGCCTCTCGTGCGGCGGATGTATTCAACAGCCGCATGGCTGCGGGTTGGTTTCCTTCGCGGATGGCTTCAAACAGCGCGATGGTCTCAAGCCAGCTTCCTTGGTCCGGTCGCGGAAAAGGTTTAGAAATCCCAGTCATCATCACTCGTTTCTTCAGCAGTACCAATGACATAGGAGGAACCAGATCCGGAGAAGAAGTCATGGTTCTCATCTGCTCCGGGGGCTAGGGCCGCGAGGATTTCTGGGTTCACTTCCGTTTCTTCGGGCGGGAAATAGTCCGGGTAGCCCAAATTCATGAGTGCCTTATTGGCGTTATAGCGAACGAACACGGCTACATCATCCATGAGTCCCAAAGGCTCATATAGCTCGCCGGAATAGTCCAGCTCTAGTGCATAAAGCTCTTCGAGCAAAGAAATGGTGAAATCATGCATTTCCTTCTGCCGTAGCGGGGTCGTGGATTCCAAACCGCGCTGATACTTGTAGCCCGAGTAGTAGCCGTGCACTGCCTTGTCACGCAGAATGAGGCGAATCATGTCTGCCGTATTTGTCAGGGTGGCGTGGACAGAAAAGTGCAAGGGAAGATAGAAACCCGCGTAGAGAAGCAATGAGGAAAGCAGCGTCGATGACACCTTGCGTTTGAGTGGATCCGGCCCAAAATAGTGCGCGAGCACTTTCTTGGCGCGTGCCTGGAGAAGGTCGTTATTCACCGCCCAGCGGTATGCTTCATCAATTTCCTTTGTACTGCTCAGGGTAGAAAACACTGAAGAGTATGAACGGGCATGGACTGACTGCATGAAGGCGATGTTGGTATACACGGCCTCCTCGTGTTCGGTGCGGGCATCTTGAATCTGACAGATTTCTCCCACAGTGGCCTGGACAGTATCCAGGGTGGTGAGTCCCGTGAACACCCGCATGGTGAGGTTGCGTTCCTCGGGTGTCATCTTCTGCCACGCCGGGAGATCATTAGAAAGCGGGACCTTCTCTGGCAACCAAAAATTGGCGGTGAGACGGTTCCACACTTCAAGATCCTTGTCATCGCTCACCCGGTTCCAATTGATGGCGCGGATGCGGGCTGAAGGATCATGCCGGTAGCTCGGCGGAGTAACTGAAATGCTGGTTAGTTCAGCACTGTTTGATGTTGAAGACATAGCTTCCTTCTTTCTGAGTGAATGGTTGTAGACAAGGGGAGGGCCGTGCTCCTACAAAGCACAGGAGACGCAGCCTTCGACCTCGGTTCCTTGGAGCGCGGATTGGCGTAAACGGATGTAGTAGAGGGTCTTGATTCCGGCTTTCCAGGCATAGATTTGTGCCTTGTTGATGTCCCGCGTGGTGGTATCAGCGGTAAAGAACAAGGTCAGGGAAAGTCCTTGGTCCACGTGTTGGGTGGCCATGGCGTAGGTGTCGATGATTTTTTTGTATCCCACGGCGTAGGAGTCATCGAAATACTCCAGGTTGTCGTTGGTCATTTCCGGCGCGGGGTAGTACACGCGCCCCAAGCGGCCTTCCTTGCGTATTTCAATTTTGGAGGCAATCGGGTGGATGGACGCGGTGGAGTCATTGATGTAGGAAATTGATCCAGTGGGTGGAACTGCCTGCAAGTAGGCGTTGTAGATGCCGTCTTGCATCACTTGTTTCTTGAGCCGTAGCCAATCCTCGCGTTGAGGAATCTGCACGCCTGCTTCATGGAAGAGCTGTTTTACGTGTTCAGTGGCTGGCACCCAGTCTTTGTCGATGTATTTGTCAAAGTAGGCGCCAGTGGCATAGGTGGATTCTTCGAAGCCTGTGAATCGTTGACCTTTTTCAACCGCGAGTGCATGGGATGCGCGGAGCGCATGGTAGGTCACCGTGAGGAAATAGATATTTGTAAAGTCCAGTGCCTCGGCGCAGCCATAAGGAATACGCTTGGAAGCCAGGAAACCGTGGAGATTCATTTGGCCCAGACCAATGGCATGCATGGAGGCATTTCCGTGAGCGATGGAAGGAACAGCTTCGATATTCGTCAGGTCTGAAACCTTCGTGAGGGCACGTACTGCGGTTTCGACGGTCTCCCCAAAGTCCGGTGATTCAAAAGCCTTCGCAATGTTGAGCGAACCTAGATTGCAGGAAATATCCTGGCCGACGGTGGTGTAGTCACCCGAAGCTCCGTAGGTGGATGGCGTGTTGACCTGGAGGATTTCACTACACAGGTTGGACATATTGATATGTCCTTTGAGGGGATTAGCGCGGTTGACCGTATCCTCAAAGAGTATGTAGGGGTATCCGGATTCAAACTGAAGCTCAGCCAGCGTGGTGAAAAACTCGCGGGCCTTAATGGTCGTGTGAGAAATTCGCGGATTGGAAACCAGCTCGTCGTAATACTCGGTGATAGACATGTCAGACATGGCTACGCCGTACTCGCGAGCGATGTCATACGGGCTAAAAAGATGCATATCCTTGTTCTCTTTGGCCAGCTGGAAGGTTATATCTGGAATAACAACTCCCAGCGAAAGAGTCTTAATGCGGACTTTCTCATCGGCATTTTCCCGCTTGGTATCCAGGAAACGAAGAATATCTGGATGGTGCGCATGTAGGTAGACGGCTCCAGCGCCCTGTCGAGCGCCCAATTGGTTGGCATAGCTGAAGCTATCTTCCAGAATTTTCATGACTGGGACTACGCCGGAAGCTTGGTTCTCAATCTTTTTGATTGGGGCTCCGGATTCGCGCAGATTGCTCAGTAACAAGGCCACACCACCGCCGCGTTTTGAAAGCTGCAGTGCAGAGTTCACGCTGCGGCCAATGCTTTCCAAATTGTCTTCGATGCGAAGGAGGAAGCAGGAGACCATTTCGCCACGCTGGGCTTTTCCTGCGTTGAGAAAAGTAGGGGTGGCGGGCTGGAAGCGTCCGGTCATGATGTCATCCACCAGCTTCCCCGCAAGCTCTTCATCGCCCTGTGCAAGGTACAAAGCTGTGGTGGCGACGCGTTCTTCGTAGCCTTCCAGAAATCGCGAGCCATCAAAGGTTTTCAGTGCATATGAAGTAAAGAACTTAAATGCGCCGAGGAAGGTGCGGAACTGGTGTTTAGCTTGGTGTGCTCTGTCGTACATGGCGCACAGAAAGGCGTCATCATAAAGCTCAAGGAAATCCCGCTCGTAGTACTCGTTATCAACCAACCATTCCAAGCGTTGCTTGGTGGAATCGAACTGATGCATGCGGGGAGCGACATGGTGCGTGACATAGTCTTGTGCTGCCTGAATGTCCTTGTCAAACTGGATTTTTCCAAAAGCGTCGAACAAGTTCAGCTGCGCGTTGAGTGCGTGGTAGCTTTTGCGCTTGCCGACACCGCCGGCATTGTCTGCTGAAGCAGTGCGGGGCGTAGCGCCAATAGTCTGTGTGGGGGTGGCATCAAGAGGCCGCATTGTGTTGTCCAATCTGTGTGATGCGGATGTGTTCTTCATCTTGTGGGGGATTAATGGGGTGTCATCGTTAGCTGCTTTTGCTGCTCCCAAAATTTTTGAAGGCCCTGCTTTACGGCGGCAATGTCCTTCTGGGTGCCGAGAAGCTCGAAGTGATACAGCTCCGGTACGTGGCACTTGGCGGAAATGATGCGTCCGGCGACGCAGTAAGCACTTCCGAAGTTGGTATTCCCTGAGGTAATAACGCCCCGGATAAAGGAGCGGTTGATTGGGTCATTGAGGAAGTCGATGACCTGTTTGGGGACTGCGCGTTTGAGCGAGCCTCCGCCGTAGGTGGGAACGATGAGTACGTACGGGTGTGAAACCTGGATCATCCCGGTTTTCTTGGGGCGCAGCGGAATGCGCACCGCGGGTCTATCTAAGCGTTCGACGAATCTTTTTGTGTTTTCTGAAACGCTAGAAAAATACACCAAATCTGGTGAGTCTGACATAGCAATCCTGCTCATCCTGGCCTTAGCCATAAGTGGGATAGGTGATATTCGAAAAGACTAACTGCGCAATGGCGTAGTTGCAACTACGGCCCAACGTAGTTTTGAAAAGGGCAGGTGAGAGTAGGATTAATGCAAAGGGGAAGGTCTAACGGCTGTGGTGTGCTACAAACACTGCGTCGGTAGCTGGGCGTCCAAGCACTACCCACTGAGTGCTGCCGGCCACCTGTATTTCGAGAGAATCTGAAAAGGGCGCTCCCTCGCGCGTGCTAAGAACAGCCCCTGTGACAATGCCGCGCTCTTCAAGGAACTTCAGCAGTTGTGGGTCGGAATCAGAAATGCGTTCCACGGTCACTTGCGGTTGTGCACCGCTGTCGGTGAGACGGTGCGCACTGGGGATTGTGATCTGTCCATCAACCGTAGGGATAGGATCGCCGTGCGGATCCCTAGTGGGGTAATTAAGGAACTTATCTACACGTTCTATGAGCATGTCGGACACCGCGTGTTCGAGATTTTCGGCTTCATTATGGACTTCGTCCCACGTGTAGTCCAATGCTTGAACCAAAAAAGACTCAAGCAATCGGTGGCGGCGCACCATGACCAATGCGTACTGCCTGCCAAGTTCGGTTAACTCCACAGAGCCATAGGGCGTGTGTGACACGAGCCCTTGCTTCGACATTTTGCGCACTGCATCGGAGACCGAGGAGAGCTTGAGTCCCAGCTGTTTCGCTATAAGTGTGGCGGTAACGGGCTCGGATGACCATTCTTTTAGCCCCCAGATAGCTTTCAAATAGTTCTGGGTACTGGTGGACAGCTCGGAAACAGACATGAGTAAATGTTAACCCAGCTTCCGTATGCGCCTTTGGCGCTGCGCCCCAACGCTCATAGCGAACAGAGGCCAAGTTTGAGAGGAATGCCGGTAAGGTGGGGCCAGTTAAAGCATTCTTCACTTCAAGGAGAACCACTAATGTCTGAGAATATTTCCATGGACTCATCCTCAACGGGTATGAACCTGGGTGATAGCGTCTATGAGCGCCTTTTGCGCGAGCGTATTATTTTCCTGGGAACCCAGGTTGATGATGAGATTGCGAACAAGCTGTGCGCCCAGATCCTCTTGCTGTCCGCAGAGGACCCCACGCGCGACATTTCGCTCTACATCAACTCCCCGGGTGGCTCCGTTACCGCGGGCATGGCCATCTACGACACGATGAAGTACTCGCCGTGCGACGTGGCTACCTATGGCATGGGCCTGGCTGCCTCGATGGGCCAGTTCCTGCTGTCAGGCGGCACCAAGGGCAAGCGCTACGCGCTGCCGCACGCCCGCATTATGATGCACCAGCCTTCTGCCGGTGTTGGCGGTACTGCTGCAGACATTGCCATCCAGGCGGAGCAGTTCGCGCAGACCAAGCGTGAGATGGCGGAGCTCATCGCTGAGCACACGGGCCAGACCTTCGAGCAAATTACTAAGGATTCGGACCGCGACCGCTGGTTTACCGCCCAGCAGGCCAAGGAATACGGCATCGTCGACCACGTCATCGAGTCCGTTAACGGTCCTATCACCAACTAGGGAACAAGGAGTTTTATCACTATGTCTAACCTTCAGATGCCTTCTTCCCGCTACGTTCTGCCGGAGTTCATTGAGCAGAACGCACAGGGATCGAAGACCACCAACCCGTATTCCAAGCTTTTTGAAGAGCGCATCATCTTCCTGGGCACCCAAGTCGATGACACCTCTGCTAACGACATCATGGCGCAGCTGCTGGTCCTGGAATCCCAGGATCCGGACCGCGACATCACGATGTACATCAACTCCCCGGGTGGCTCCTTCACCGCGCTGATGGCCATCTACGACACCATGCGCTACGTGCGTCCTGACGTGCAGACCGTCTGCCTGGGCCAGGCTGCTTCCGCTGCCGCCGTGCTGCTGGCAGCCGGTGCTCCGGGCAAGCGCGCCGCTCTGCCGAACTCTCGTGTGCTGATTCACCAGCCGCGTACGCAGGGCACGCAGGGCCAGGTGTCGGACCTTGAGATCGAGGCCAACGAGATCGAGCGCATGCGCCGCCTCATGGAGGAGACCCTGGCTGAGCACACCGGCCGCACTGCGGAGCAGGTGCGCATCGATACCGACCGCGACAAGATCCTCACCGCGCAGGAAGCCGTCGAATACGGTCTTATCGATACCGTCTTTGATTACCGCAAGCTCAACGCATAGCTGAATAGACGAATTCAGCCCCGCTTTCGGATGTTTCCGGTAGCGGGGCTTGACGTCGTTATAAGGCTCTTAGCTCTCGTAGGGAGGCAGGATAGCCTCCGGGGACTCAGGCAGGATCTGGCCGCCGTCAATGATGATGGTCTGTCCCGTTATGTAGCCTGCCTCGCGGGAGGCGAGGAAGGCCGCGGCGTTGCCGATATCGCGCGGGGAACCTAAGCGGTGCATGGGGACGGAGCGTGCCATTTGGTCGAGGTACTCCTGGCCTTGGCCCTCCAAACCCTCGGTGAGGATGTTGCCTGGCAGAACACCGTTGATGGTGATGCCATCACGGGCAACTTCCAGTGCCGCGGAGCGCATGAAGCCTTGTTGTGCGGCCTTCGAAGCGCCGTAGTGCGCCCAGCCTGGGTAACCGGTGTGCGAGCCGGTGATAGACGTCGTGATGACGATGCGCCCGTAGCCCGCTTTCTTCATGTAGGGCAGTGCTTCCTGCACCACGGTGAACGTGCCGTGCGTATTGATGGCGAACATGGTATCCCACTGCTCGTCGGTCATGTCCTCGAGTGGGCAGTTGGGGAAGACACCGGCGTTGGAACAGACGATGTCGATGCGGCCATAGCGCTTGACGACGTCCCTGTAGAGGTTGCGGACGGAGTCGCGCGAGGTGACGTCGACAAGCAGGGCGTCCGCCCCGAGTTCCTCGGCGGCCTTCTGGGCGGCCTCGAGGTTGAGGTCGGCGATGACGACCGTGGCACCTGCTTCGCGCAGAGCGCTGACGATGCCGCGGCCGATTCCGGCGGCGCCGCCGGTGACGATGGCGACGTGGTCCTGAAGATCAAACATGTGGTGCTCCTCAGTGGTTGGGTCTGTGTGCGCCCTCCAGCCTAGGCCGCCACAGGCTGGGGTGCTGTCTGCTTGGTGGTTGCCGTGTAGGCGCGCACACCGATGAGGGAGACTGCTGCAAGTACTGCGGTGACACCAGCAAGGGTGTACAGGCCGGTGGGGGTCCAGCCGCTTTCGAGGAGGTAGCCCGCCAGGATGGGGGCGAGGGTAGCGCCCACGCGAGCGATGCCGATGGCAGCGCCCGTGCCGGTGGTGCGCAGCGCCAAAGGGTAAGCCTCCGGGGTGACGGTGTAGAGGCCGGAGATGCAGGCGTTGAGAGTAAGGCCTACGCCGACGCCGAGAGCAAACATGAGGGAAGGCACGGTGGTGGAGTTAATGAAGCCGATAAGGACGACGGAGGAGATAAGACAGAAGACGATGAGCAAGGGACGGGCGTCGATGCGCGTGGTAAATAGGCCGAAGAGAATGGCGCCGATGGCACCGCCGAAGGAGAGCATGATGCCCCCGATGATGCCCTGTTGCGCGGTAAGTCCCTCGGCGGTGAGCAACTTCGGGGTCCACTGCGAGGTGAAGTTGTAAGCAAACATGATGAAGCTAAAGGCCAGCCACAGCTTGATGGAGGTGCGCAGGAATTGCGGCGAGACGAGGTCCTTGTAGGAGGCCTTGTGGGCGGTGCGGGGGCGGACGCTGACCTCTCCCGTGAGGCCGAGTTTGGCAGCGATGGTACGGACAGAATCCATGCGGCCGCGCGCGGCGAGGAAGTCGGCGGATTCGGGGACGAAAGCAACCGTGAGGAGAAGGGCGACGACGGTCAGTGCGGCACCGACCCAGAAGATGGGCTGCCAGGTATCGAAGGAAGAGGCGACGACGCCGCAGAAGGAGGCACCGAGGCCGTAGCCGGAGGCGTAGATGGCGACGGCGAGACCGCGGAAGCGCAGGTTGGAGTATTCGCTGACGAGCACGGTGACGCAGACGAGGACGCCGCCGACGCCGATGCCGGTGATGAGGCGGCAGATAAGGAGAAGGCTGAACGTAGGCGCGAGAGCGGTGAGCACAAGGCCGATGAGGTCGATGACGAGCGAGACCGTGATGAGCGTGGTACGGCCAAGGCGGTCAGCCAACGGGGCGAGGAAGAGCGAGCCAAGGCCGATACCGATGAGGGCGGCGGACAGGAGCCAGCCGAGGGAAGAGTCGGACAGCGCGAATTCTTCGCTGACGGTGCCGGCGCCGAAGGCCATGGCGACCATGTCGTAACCGTCGAGGGCATTGAGGAAGAGGGCAATGGCGATGATGAGCCACTGGCGCGCGCCCATGGGGGAGCGGTCGATGAGTTCGCGGATGTCCATGAAAATCTTTCTGCTGATAGAGCGGTTTCGATGTAAGTTAGTGAACCGCTCTGTCTATGTCTACTAACTGCCGTTTTAAATTCAGTGGCGCGCCGTCGCGTGCGGAATAGCGCTTGGGTCCAAGTGGTTTACTAGAGTGGAACAAACTGCGGTAAAATCGCCCCACCATAGCCCCAGAGAAAAGAGTTGAAAGGCCTTCATGGCACGTATGCAAGAAAGCGCTGACCTGCTCAAGTGTTCCTTCTGCGGAAAGAGCCAGAAGCAGGTGAAGAAGCTTATCGCCGGCGGCGGCGTCTACATTTGTGACGAGTGCATCGAGCTCTGCAACGAAATCATCGAGGAGGAGCTCGGCGCGGCTCAGGCCGAGGCGGACGAAGAGAAGGAGATGCGCCTTCCGCGTCCTTCGGAGATTTCGGCTTTTCTGGATAAGTACGTCATTGGTCAGGATCAGGCCAAGCGCGTGTTGTCGGTGGCGGTCTACAACCACTACAAGCGCATCAAGGCTGAAGAGGCCGCGGGCCTGGAGGGCCGCCGGAAGAAGGCACAGGATGAAGAAGTTGAGATTTCCAAGTCCAACATCTTGATGCTGGGCCCGACGGGCTCCGGTAAGACCTACCTGGCGCAGACCCTGGCGCGTCTGCTGGACGTCCCCTTCGCCATCGCGGATGCCACCAGCCTGACCGAGGCTGGCTACGTGGGCGAGGACGTCGAGAACATCCTGCTCAAGCTGCTGCAGGCAGCGGACTTTGATGTGGAGCGCGCGCAGCACGGCATCATCTACGTCGATGAGGTGGATAAGATCTCTCGCAAGTCGGAGAACCCCTCGATTACGCGTGATGTGTCCGGTGAGGGCGTGCAGCAGGCGCTGCTGAAGATCCTCGAGGGCACCGTGGCGGCGATTCCGCCGCAGGGCGGGCGCAAACACCCGAACCAGGAATTTATCCAGCTGGATACGACCAACATCCTCTTCATCGTGGCCGGCGCGTTCGCGGGCTTGGACAAGGTGATTTCGGAGCGCGTGGGTAAGAAGGGCGTGGGCTTCGGTGCCAAGCTGGAGACTAAGGATGAGAAGGAATCAGTCGACTTCTTCTCCCAGGTTCGCCCGGAGGACCTGGTGAAGTTCGGCCTCATCCCCGAGTTCATCGGCCGCCTGCCGGTGGTTGCCACGGTGGATAACCTGGACCGCGAATCGCTGGTGAAGGTGCTCGTGGAGCCGAAGAACTCTCTGGTCAAGCAATACCAGCGCCTGTTCAGCATGGACGGTGCGGAGCTGCACTTCGAAGACGCGGCGCTGGAAGCAATCGCCGAACTCGCACTCGAGCGCAAGACCGGTGCCCGCGGCCTGCGCGCCATCATGGAGGAGCTGCTCGTGCCCATCATGTATGACCTCCCAGACCGCGAGGACATCGCCAGCGTCCACATCACGAAGGACTGCGTGACTGACGGCGGCGAGCCGGAATTCGTGTACTCGGACGAGGCGAAGGAATCCGCTTAAACGGCATCTCTTAAAGGGCATCTTCAAGACTGAAGGTGCCTTTTGTGCTGTCTACATGGCGTTTCAGGACTGAAAACGCCGCCATCTTCGTGCTGAGGCAAAGGGACCAGATGAGTGGGACCATTTAGCTATGGCGTGAGATCGTGACCTGGGCTTTTGCTCAGGCCGGCGCGCACATGGTTCCTCTGCTTTGGTCTCTTTGCCCGCGCGGTGCTGGGAGAGGGATCTAGCCGTAGAGACCCGTGGGCACGTCGCCCTCATCCTCGGTGGAGTAGACATCCAAGGGTGCTGACTCGGCGTCAAGCTCAGTTTCGTTCTGAGCGAGGTAGGACTCAAAACCGATGTCGGGGATATTCGCTGTGAGGAAGGCCAGCACGGCATCGACGGCCATGCGGTGTAGGCCTTCGGTGTTGTTGTGGGTATGCATGTCGATGTCGAGCAGGTTGCTCATCATCGCGTGATTCGTCACCCGGTACATCGTGAGCGCAGAAATCAACGTGAAGATGTCGTTGGCGGAAATGCCTGGGCGGAACGCGCCGGAATCTTGGCCCAGCATAAGCAGCCGGTCTAGGTGGAGGGAGATCTCGGAAACGTCGACAAGCGCCTGCGAGGACTCCAGCACACTGTGGGCGGATTCCATCGTCAGCATCCGAATGGCTTCAGGGTTATCCACATGCTGGCGGAACAACCAATCCACCAAGGTGCGCACGCCCTCGACCGGAACGGCGGAGTTGATCTCCAGGCTGCCCTCCGGCGGGTTGAGGCGCCGCGCCGCCGCCGCCAAGGCTTGCTGGTAGAGGCCCTTCTTGTCCCCGAAGTAGTAGTGGATCATGCGCTTGGACATCCCAGACAGCTTCGACACGGATTCGAGCTTGGTCTCGGCATAGCCGTGCTCAGCAAACTCTGCAATCGCAACATCGATCACGCGCTCAACAGAGCCGGAGTCGACCGATGCAGTCTCAGTGCTCATGGAAAGTCCCGTCTAGTCGATGAATATGCGTACAGTTGTCCACTATGCCGAAAAAAGACGGTCATGGAGCTCAAGTACAAAGAACTCGCATCTTTCGGGGGTAAAATTACACCCCATGGGGGCGAAAAACGGGACTAGGCTGGGAAGGTGAGTACCGAGCCGAAAGGATTCACACATGACTGCTTCCCAACCCGTCAAGATTACCGTGACCGGCGCCGCCGGAAATATCGCTTACTCTCTGCTGTGGCGCATCGCTGCGGGCGATGTCTATGGCAAGGACACCCCGGTGGAGCTGGCTTTGCTGGAAATCCCGGACGCCATTGGCGCAGCTGAGGGCGTGGCGATGGAGCTTCATGATTCCGCATTCCCGCTGGTACGCGGCATCACCGTGACCGATGATCCGAATGTGGCCTTCAAGGACACCAAGGCCGCTTTCCTCGTGGGCTCCCGCCCGCGCACCAAGGGCATGGAGCGCGCAGACCTGCTGGAGGCTAACGGTGCCATCTTTACCGTGCAGGGCAAGGCGCTGAACGACGTCGCCGCGCGCGACGTCCGCGTCCTCGTCGTGGGTAACCCGGCCAACACTAACGCTTATATCGCTGCCAACAGTGCACCGGACCTGGACCCGAGCCAGTTCACCGCGCTCATGCGCCTGGACCACAACCGCACCCAGAGCCAGGTCTCCCTCAAGACGGGCATGCCCACCGCGGAGCTGACCAAGGTTGCCGTCTGGGGCAACCACTCTGCATCCCAGTTCCCGGACCTGACCTTCTCCAACGCGGAGGTTGATGAGACCTGGTACAAGGAAGAAATGATTCCGAAGGTGGCTAAGCGCGGCGCCGAGATCATTGCTGTGCGCGGCAAGTCCTCAGCCGCTTCCGCAGCGTCTGCGGCAGTGGACCACATGCACGACTGGATCCACGGCACCGAGGATTGGCGCACCGCAGCCGTCGTCTCCGATGGCTCCTATGGCGTGGACGAGGGCCTCGTCGCAGGTTTCCCCACCGTCGCCCGCGACGGCAAGTGGGAAATCGTTCAGGGTCTCGAGCTCAACGATTTCCAGAAGGAACGCATCGAGGCCTCTGTGCAGGAGCTGCGTGAGGAGCGCGAGGCCGTAGCCCACCTGCTCAAGGGCTAAGCCTCAAGCACCAAGTTATCGATGAGCCGCACCGGCCCCACCTGCGCCGCCACCAGCGCCAGGGCGGGCCGGTGTTGCGCATCAATGGGCTCCAGCGTGGCCGGGTCCACCACGGTGAGGTAGTCCACCATGACGCCGGGGGAGGAGGCGAGCTGGGCTTCAGCCTCGTCGAGGGAAGCACCGTCCCGCAGCGCAAAGAGCGCCTGGGACAGCGCCACGGCTTGCTCGCGCTCGGCAGGGCGCAGACGAGCGTTGCGGCTGGACTCGGCCACGCCGTCCGCTGCTCGCACGATGGGTGCGCTGACGATGTCGAGCGGCAGGTCAAGGTCCGCCACCAAGCGCCGAATAATGGCCACCTGCTGGGCATCCTTCTGCCCAAAGTAGGCGCGGTCGGGGCGTACGAGGTTGAACAGCTTGCTCACCACGGTGGCCACGCCGTCAAAGTGGCCGGGGCGCGAGGCTCCTTCCAAGACCGAGCCCATCTCGCCCGTGCGCACCCACACCCGCGGGGTGCCATCCGGGTACATCTCCTCCACGCTGGGGGCGAAGACAGCATCAACACCCAGCGAGTCCAGCAGCGCGGCATCCGCATCCAGATCGCGCGGGTAGGCGCGGTAGTCTTCGCAGTCGCCGAGGTCGGTGAACTGGAGGGGATTGACAAAGACCGAACACACCACGGTGTCGTTCTCTTCGCGGGCGCGGCGCACGAGGGACGCGTGGCCGTCGTGAAGCGCGCCCATCGTGGGCACCAAGCCCACGGTGCCGGAGACTGCGGCGCGGAAGGCACGGAGTTCAGATTTAGTTGTGAGGATCTGCATGGCCAAAACCTTAGTCCTCGAAGGACTCCTCGGCGTTGGGGAAGGAGCGCTCGCCCACATCCGCCACGTATTCCTTCGCACCCTCCAGCAGCGCACCGCGCAGGTCGGCGTAGCGGCGCACGAAGCGCGGCGCCTTGGGCCCGCCCAGGCCGAAGGCATCGGTCCACACCAGAATCTGGCCATCGGTCTGCGCACCCGCGCCGATGCCAATGGTGGGAATGGGCAGCTCCTTGGTGACCTCCCCAGCCAACGCGGCCGGGACCATCTCCAGCACCACGGCGAAGGCGCCGGCCTCGGCGAGGGCGCGGGCGTCGTCGTGAAGCTTGTCCGCACCGGCACCGCGGCCTTGGACCACGAAGCCGCCCAAGGCGTGGACCTGCTGGGGCGTGAAGCCGATGTGGGCGCAGACGGGGATGCCGGCGTCGACAAGCGCGGCGACAATGGGCGCGCGCTCGGCGCCGCCCTCCAACTTGACGCCTTGCGCCCCCGTTTCCTTCATGACGCGCACGGCAGACTCCAGGGCCTGGGTGGGGCCGGCCTCATAGGAACCAAAGGGCAGATCCACCACCACGAAGGCGCGGGAGGTGGCTGAGACCACGGCGCGGGCCAGCGGAATGATCTCATCGAGCGTGAGCGAGAGCGTGGTTTCGCGGCCCAACACCACGTTGGCCAGGGAATCGCCGACGAGCAGGAGATCGACCCCGGCTTCATCGAAGATTTCGGCGGTCATGCAGTCATAGCTCGTCAGGCACGGGAAGGCCTGAGAGTTTTCTTTGGCACGGGCGAAATGGCGGGTGCGGAGACGGGCGCGGCGGCCAGGATTGTGAGACATGCCCTTACTCTAGACAGGCCGCTGGTGCCAGTTGACGCACAGGGTAGAGTTGGCCAGGTGACTGATCAGAATAAAGAGCAACTCGTTGGCACCAACCGCGCGGACCAGCTTCCCAAGTCCTGGGAGCCGCAGGCAGTAGAGAAGGACCTCTACGAAGGCTGGGTAAGCGCCGGTTACTTCACCCCGGATGCGTCCTCGGAGGCGGAGCCTTATTCCATCGTGCTGCCGCCGCCGAACGTCACCGGCCAGCTACACATGGGCCACGCCCTGGACCACACTCTGATCGACTCCATCATTCGCCGCAAGCGCATGCAGGGCTATGCCACCTTGTGGCTGCCGGGTGCTGACCATGCCGGTATCGCCACACAGACCAAGGTGGAGGCCCGCCTGCGCGAGCAGGAAGGCAAGAAGCGCTGGGACTATGAGCGCGAAGAATTCATCAACAAGGTCTGGGAGTGGAAGGAAGAGTTCGGCGGCACCATCCAGAACCAGATGCGCGCCATCGGCGACTCCGTGGACTGGTCCCGCGAGCGCTTCACGCTGGACGATGGCCTCTCCCGCGCCGTGCAGACCATCTTCAAGACCCTCTACGACGAGGGCCTGATCTACCAGGCCAACCGCCTGGTCAACTGGTCCCCAGTGCTGGAGACCGCCGTCTCTGATATTGAGGTCGTGTACAAGGACGTCGAGGGCGAGCTCGTGTCCATTCGCTATGGCTCGCTGAACGACGATGAACCGCACCTCATCGTGGCCACCACCCGTGTGGAAACCATGCTGGGCGACGTCGCCATCGCCGTCCACCCCGAGGACGAGCGCTACGCCCACCTGGTGGGCAAGGAGCTGCCGCACCCCTTCCGCGATGATCTTAGCCTGAAGATCATCGCCGATGATTACGTGGACATGGAATTCGGTACCGGCGCGGTGAAGATCACCCCGGCGCACGATCCGAATGACTACGCCATGGGCCAGCGCCACGACCTGGACATGCCCACCATCATGGACACCACCGGACACATCGCGAACACCGGCACGAAGTTCGACGGCCTGACCCGCGAGGAAGCCCGCGTGGAGATCCGCGAGGCGCTGCGCGAGCAGGGCCGCATCGTCAAGGAGATCCGCCCCTACGTCCACTCCGTGGGCCACTCGGAGCGCTCCGGCGAGCCCATCGAGCCGCGCCTGAGCCTGCAGTGGTTCGTGGCCGTGGAGAAGATGGCGAAGATGTCTGGCGACGCCGTCCGCGAGGGCGATACCACCATCCACCCGAAGTCCCTGGAGCCGCGCTACTTCGAGTGGGTTGATGACATGCACGATTGGTGCATCTCCCGCCAGCTGTGGTGGGGCCACCGCATTCCAATCTGGTACGGCCCGGAGGGCGAGGACGGCCAGCGAGATATTGTCTGCCTCGGCCCCGACGAGGAAGCACCGGAAGGCTACGTCCAGGATCCGGACGTTCTGGACACCTGGTTCTCCTCCGCGCTGTGGCCTTTCTCCACGATGGGCTGGCCGGAAAAGACCGCCGATCTGGAGAAGTTCTTCCCCACGAACGTGCTGGTCACCGCCTATGACATCCTCTTCTTCTGGGTCGCCCGCATGATGATGTTCGGAACCTTCGCCGGCGCCCACACCCCGGAGCTGCTCGGTGAGGGCAAGGATGGCCGCCCGCAGGTTCCGTTCACCGACATCTACCTGCACGGCCTGGTGCGCGATGAGCAGGGCCGCAAGATGTCGAAGTCCCTGGGCAATGGCATCGACCCGATGGATTGGGTGCGCGACTATGGTGCGGACGCACTGCGTTTCACCCTGACTCGCGGCGCGAACCCGGGCGTGGACCTGCCGCTGGCTGTCGACGCTGCCGCCGCCGGTCGCAACTTCGCCACCAAGCTCTTCAACGCCACCAAGTTCGCGCTCATGAACGGCGCGGGCGTGGCTGAGCTGCCGGCACGCGACGCGCTGACCGACGCCGACCGTTGGATCCTCGACCGTTCCGAAGAGGTCCGCGCCAAGGTGGACGCCTACCTGGATGACTACCAGTTCGCCAAGGCCAATGAGCTGCTCTACCACTTCGTGTGGGATGAGCTGTGTGACTGGTACCTGGAGATTGCCAAGACCCAGATCCCGCGTGACTTCGATGGGGCGAGCGCCGAGGAGCAGGCCACCGGACGCACGACCCAGATCGTTCTGGGCCGCGTTCTTGACCTGGTTCTGCGCCTGCTGCACCCGACCATGCCGTTTGTCACCGAGGTCCTGTGGAAGGCTCTGACTGGCGGGGAGACCATTGTCACCGCGCAGTGGCCTACCCAGGAGCACACCAACGGTGGCGCGGAGAAGGATGAGGTGGCCGCGCGCCGCATTCAGGACGCCGACAAGCTCATCACCGAGCTGCGTCGCTTCCGCTCCGATCAGGGTGTCAAGCCTTCCCAGAAGGTCCCGGGCCGCCTCGACTTCGCCGCGGCCGACCTGCAGGAGCAGGAGGGGCTCATCCGCAACTTGGCCAACACCACGGAGCCGGGCGAAGACTTCACCGCCTCTGCTTCCATCGAGGTGCGCCTGTCCCAGGCCACCGTCGAGGTCACCCTGGATACCTCCGGCGCCGTCGACGTCGAAGCCGAGCGCAAGCGCCTGGAGAAGGATCTGGCCAAGGCCCAGAAGGAACTGGACCAGACCGGCAAGAAGCTGGGCAACGAGGCCTTCCTGTCCAAGGCGCCGGAGGCAGTCGTGGAGAAGATCCGCGTTCGCCAGCAGGTGGCCCAGGAAGAAGTCGAGCGCATCACCGCACGTCTGAAGGGACTCAAGTAGTGGCGGGGGAGAAAGACCGCGAGGAATTTGAGGTCGTCGATGCCCTCGCGGAGGGCACCGATGGCGGGCCGGTCGAAATCACCGACTCCGGCCTAACACTCAACCTCGGCGGCGAGGATGACTACGAGGAGGCAGCGCCCGAGCAGGCCACGCCGGAGGAGCTCGCGGAGCTGGCTCAGGTAACCGCGGAGCTCAACGCGCGCGCCCCAGAGACCATCATTGAGCCCAGCCTCGAGCGCATCGAGATGCTCATGGATCTGTTGGGCAATCCGGAGCGTTCCTTCCACGTCATCCAGGTCGCTGGAACCAACGGCAAGTCCTCGACCGCCCGCATGATCGATTCGCTGCTGCGCTCCTTCCACCGCCGCGTAGGCCTCGTCACCAGCCCCCACCTACAGCTGGTGACCGAGCGCATCGGCATCGACGGCCACCCCATCCACCCGCGCGACTTCGTGCGCATCTGGCGCGAAATCAAGCCTTATGTGGAGATGGTGGATTCCCGCTCCGACATTCCCATGTCCACCTTCGAAGTGCTTGTTGCCATTTCCTACGCAGCCTTTGCCGATGCCCCCATCGACGTCGCCGTCGTCGAGGTGGGCCTCGGCGGCACGTGGGATGCCACCAACGTGGTTAACGCGGAAGTGGCCGTGGTCATGCCGGTAGGCCTCGACCACACGGACTACCTCGGTGACACCATCACCGAGATCGCCGGTGAGAAGGCCGGCATTATCAAGGCCCGTGAGCACGATGCCGACGACGTGCTCACGCCGGGGGAGAACATCGCCATCATTGCCGAGCAAGACCCAGAAGCCATGCGGGTTATCCTGCAGCGCACCGTGGACGTCGGCGCTGGCGTGGCTCGCGCCGGCTCCGAATTCGCCGCGCTGGAATCCCGCATTGCGGTGGGCGGCCAGCAGCTCACGATCCAGGGTTTGGGCGGTCTCTACGAAGACATCTTCCTGCCCCTGCACGGCGAGCACCAAGCCAAGAACGCGGCCGTGGCGTTGGCGGCGGTGGAGGCGTTCTTCGGGGCGTCGGCGGGCCACCCACTCGACATTGCTTCGGTGCGCACCGGCTTTGCCAAGGCCATTTCCCCCGGCCGCTTGGAGCGCGTGCGCACGAGCCCCACGACCTTCCTGGATGCTTGCCACAACCCGCACGGCGCGAAGGCCCTGACCGCAGCGCTCGACCGAGACTTCGATTTCGCGCGCCTCATCGGCGTGGTATCCATCTTCACGGACAAGGATGCCGCCGGCATCCTCACTGCCCTCGAGTCGGTCCTCACGGAAGTCGTGATCACACAGAACACCTCGCCGCGCGCCCGCGATGCCTATGAGCTAGCGGAGCTGGCGCGCGACATCTTCGGTGAAGAACGGGTGTACGTCGAGCCCGACCTGCCTAGTGCCTATACTCAGGCCGTTGAATTGGCGGAGGACGCCGACGTGCAGTCCGGATCCGGCATCGTGATTACCGGCTCGGTGGTCACTGCTGGTGACGCCCGCGCACTCTTTGGAAAGGAGCCCGCATGAGCCCCCGCAAACCCATCCCTGAGGAGGAGATCGGCCCGCTCGGACTAGGCCAAGCACCGGCCAAGGATCCCCTCAAGCAATTCGGCGGCATGGTGGTGGCCAGCTCCCTCACCATGGAACTGATCACCCTGGTTCTGGCGCTGCCAATGCTGTACAAGCTGTATGACGGCACTCTGTGGACCCCGTTTAACTACGGCGTGGTGATCGGCTTTATGGTGCTACTGCTTGCATCCTTCCCCTTCATGAATAAGCCGTGGATCGTTGGGGCACAGATTGTCCTCCACATTATCGGCATTGTTCTCGGCTTCATGGTCCATTGGTCCGTGGCCACGATCTTCATCATCTTCGCCCTGCTCTGGGCGCTCGCGGCCTATATGCGCTCGGTGATCGTCGCCCGCATGGAACGCGGTTACCTCACCACGCAGCACCTGACTGAGAAGTAGGCCGCAGCGGTGTATATTCGCCCGGAGCTGCGCGCGGGCGCGGCGTTCATCTCACTGTGGGATCCAACCAATCCGCTGATCCGCCGCGCCGGGCGTGTAGTTCCCGCGCTGTGGCCCGCACCCTATATCCAGGGCGTGCGCACGCAGCAGGTGAAGAATTCCGATATCCGCGCGACCATCTATAGCCCGGAGAACCCGCGCGGCGCTGTGCTGTGGATCCACGGCGGAGGGCTGCTCATGGGCCATCCGCGCCAAGACGTCAAACACCTCAAGGAGACCGCCGCGGAAGTCGGTGTCACCGTCATTGCGCCGCACTACCGCTATGCCCCGGAGAACCCCTATCCGGCCGCGCTTGACGACGTCCACTCGGCCCACCACTGGCTCCTCACGCATGCGGAAGATCTGGGAATCAGCCCAGATCGGATTGTCATCGGCGGCCAAAGCGCCGGGGGAGGGCTCGCCGCCGCACTGTGCCAGCGCCTCCTAGATGAAGGCGGAATTCAGCCGGCGGGGCAGTGGCTCTTTTGCCCGATGCTCGATGACCGCGCTGCCTCCACCGACCGCAATCCCATCTGGGACGCGGACTCCAATGCGCAGGCTTGGCGCTACTACACCAACGGCAACCCAGACGCACCCTATGCCGTGCCCGGTCGCCGCGCGGAGTTAGCAGGTCTGCCACCGGCTTGGTTGTATGCGGGGAGCAGTGAGCTTTTCTACGACGAAATTGTGGACTACGCCGAGCGTCTGAAGTCTGCCGGCGTGCCCACGCAATGCGAGGTCGTAGACGGCGGCGTGCATGCCTTCGAGCTGTGGGCTCCCCATACCGCGGTGGCAAAGCGCCTGCTCATGAGTTCTCGCGCCTGGCTGCAGTCGACGCTGGACGCGCTACACTAACGGGCATGCTCTTTCTCCTCTATGGTCTTTCCGCGCTGCTGTGCATCGCCGCACTCGTGGCCAAGCTGTATGTTGGGGGCTTTGCGCTCCCGCTTGCGCTGATGCTCCCGGCCTTTGTGTTCCTCGTCGTGGGCATGCTCAAGCAGCAGCGCGATGAGAAGCCGGTGGAGTTTGCGGATCTGGAGGAGTGGCAGCGCGAGGATCTGAAAGGCCTGCTGGAGAGCGGTCAATACGGCACGGCCGTGCGCCAAGTGCAGCTGTGGTTTCGTGGCACGAGCCATGAGCGCGCGGAGGAAATCGTGCAACGTCTTACGTAGCGCTTAATAATTGGCCCACTGGCAGGACGCGGGAGCACCCATTCTGTACTATGTGCCCTATGACTGAACGTACACTGATTCTCATCAAGCCGGACGGCGTCAAGAACGGCCACGTGGGCGAGATTATCTCCCGCATCGAGCGCAAGGGCCTGAAGCTCGTCGCCATGGATCTGCGCGTCGCCGACGAGGAGACCGCAAAGAAGCACTACGCCGAGCACGAGGACAAGCCTTTCTTCGGCGAGCTCGTTGACTTCATCACCTCTGCACCGTTGGTTGCTGGCATCGTCGAGGGCGAGTCCGCTATCGCCGCATGGCGTCAGCTGGCCGGTGGCACCCACCCGGTGGAGAAGGCTACCCCGGGTACCATTCGCGGTGACTTCGCTCTGACCGTTGGCGAGAACGTCGTCCACGGTTCCGACTCCCCGGAGTCCGCTGAGCGCGAGATCTCCATCTGGTTCCCGAACCTCTAACTATGATTACCGCGCTGAGCGCGTAACGAAGCCCGAGCATAGCGCTCGGGCTTTTGTCATTTCTGACCCTTAACCCGAACCCGTCCTGTGTGCTCGAGCGCAGATCCGATCAGGTACCGGTTAGTCGAACGACAGCAGCGTGCGCAAGGCCGCAAAAGCGTCTTTGTGCACCTGATGGGTGACGGTGCGGCCGCATTGCTGTCTGGATAGCAAGCCGGCTTCCCGCAGGCGCGCTAGGTGGTGCGAGACCGTGGGCTGACTCAGCGCAGTGAGCTCGGTGAGTTCCGTGACGCTCATGGGCCCACAGCCTTCATCACACAGGATGGACAAAAGACGCAGGCGGGCAGGGTCTGCCAGCACTTTGAATTGCTGCGAAAAATGCCTCGCCTCGGCGTCGCTGAGCGGGCCTGTGCTTAAGGAGCAACACTCAGTGCTGGGCGCGCTGGTTTCGGGCGTGGAAGAGGAAGCCATGCGATCAGTATAGGGGCTCTTCCGGTTTTAGAGTGCGTAGCGGGG
>NZ_KV794752.1:15551-32205 GCF_001808895.1 Corynebacterium sp. HMSC070E08 | reverse complement strand
GAGAGTAAGAAACCGCCGACACCAAACAACAAACCATAACTCAATACACAACAAAGAGAGACCGTTGAAGCATTACTACCGCTTCAACGGTCTCTTTCTTCGTTTTCAAGGTCCGCCCCCAACGACACTGGGGGAGCGACCTCAAATCTCCTTGAGTACCACACCTAGGTCCATAACGCTTTGGCACTATCTTTTCGTCACTTTCGGTGCTTTCTCCTCGCGCTGATACTTTCGAGGAACGTATTTCAGCTACACTAATCAAAATGGTTGAATTAGCGTTCGGCGTTGCTTTTTGCGGGTCTGCCCCGGGCTACGAGATTCGGTGGACGGATTCGTCGCTCAGTTTTCTAATGTCACGAGCATTGAGTGGTCATTCGTAGAAGTCCAGTTGGAGGTGTCTTGAGGTGCTCTTAAGGAAAATGCTCTCTCCTGCAACTGTAATCAGAGTGAATGTTCTTGTGGATGCATACGTGACTTCATTTCTTGCAGCTTCTGTAGGTTACCTGACAGTAGAATCTGGTCTTGATGGTCAAGGTGCTTTGCATGCGGTGGGCACGGGCATTGTTATTGGGACAATTCTGTCGTTGCCGCTTGCACGTCTCGGAGATGTCGTGGGCGAAGCTAGGGTTCTCGGCTGTGTGCAGATTTTTCAGGTGGTCGCATATGTTGTTCTTGGAATAATCCCTGGTCAAATCCCATTGATGGGTGCTTTGGTTGGAATCTTTTTGCTTGGAAGGTTTGTTTCGCCTCTGAGAGGTGCTCTTCCTCCACGCTACCTGCAAAAAGAGGAGCTAGTTAGTTTCAAAATTGCATTACGAACAGCTACGTTGACTGTCGTTCTACTTGGGACAGCCACCGTATCATGCGTTCTGCTTTTTGATGTCTCGATTCGAACCTTAGCTTCGTTGCTTGGGAGTTTTGGATATTTTATTTGTATCGCCGCGACGCACGTATTGAAGCAAAATCAAGGGGTCGACGTTGTACGCCGAGCTTCATTTCCCGTCAGATTTTCATTGGCAACAGATGTATGGATTTCTTGTCTAAAAGTCTTTGTTACATTCGCAATTATCACAACCGGTTCCGTTCTAGTGCCGTACATACTGGCGTCCAAGGGAAGTAAGCTTAGTTGGTTGCTATTGTGCTCTGTATTTATAGAAATTGCGATCAATTATGTTATCCAGAAGAACTCTCGCTTCAAGAAAGGAGGTAGGGCTTCAAATTTCGCCTTACTCTTGCTGGCAGTTGCTTTGGGGGTGTTCGGCGGGATTCTCTTAGTTAGCAGTGCTGTGCTCTTACAATCAATGATTGTCTTTTCATTAGCCTTGATGGCGGTATTCTGCTTAATTCATACCGCCCGGACGCTCGCAACTATTATGGCTTGGCAGTTTCAGTATGACAAAGGTGATGATAAAGATCGGACATTTGTAGTAGCTATATTTTCGATGGCGTCAGCTTTTGGTATCGGGTTTGCAAATTTAATAGGTGCAAAAATTTACGAAGTAGTAGGTGTGTAAATTTATAGTGAAGGATATCTTCGAAAGCCCGAGAATTAACAGTAGGAATAGACGTGTGCGGTGGTGCCTATGACATGAATCTTGGATGCAGTGCGCACGAGCGCGAACTTCGACGTACCCATGCGCGAGCCTTAGTAGTCCGTCTGGTCGAGTGAATTAGTCAATTGGCAGTGTCGGTGGCCGTCTATTGGAATGGTTTATTTGCGACCAGCGTTTTAGAACACGTGAATGAATGCGGCGGCTAAGGGGGGCAGGTCTTTCAAATCAGCTTGTACTCCTCCTCGATCTGGAATCATTGGTGACCTTCATGAGTGCACTTCTAAGTCTGCGTTCATAGCCCTGAGGACAAGCAATCACACGGGTTCCTGAACCCCATAACCTCGTCATTTAAGGGACTACATGCCTGACGTTTTAAGTCTTTAGCGCTCCCGTAAATCGTCGGCCACCAGCACTGTATTGATAGCGGGATGTCGTTTCCTTTTCGTGCTTTACAACTAGAATGTAGTCGGTATCAACTCTTGGCGGGATAGCGAAGGAGAACGCGATGAGGTTCCCGCAGACTTCGGCTTCTTTTACTCATTCTTATAACCCGGTCTTCCTGAAGGAACTGAAGGCTGTTCCCTACGGGAGAAAAAACGAGAACCCCTCTCCCTACAACCTTTGTCCGGTCTTTGAATCAGTAGAGCGTGTTCCGCAAGTGCGCGATATCCGTGGTGGTCTTGTGTTTTTCGGAGCGATGGTCTTGGCAGCAGGATTGATCTTCTTTGTGGGCTTACTTCTTAACAGCTTCAAGGTTCCGGGTCTCTTGGCGTTTCTTCTTGGCGCGTTGCTCCTTTATTTTTTGTTTCTCATCGCTAAGCATGCGTTGTTTGCGCGACGAATTAGTAGGGCCTGGAAGAATGGCTGGATCGATTTTTATCCGGTTCTCCTCGGCAGTCTTTTTCACGATGAAGAGAATGCCAAGCGTGGGAAGAAGGGGCATTTTTATGCCACGAAGGCCTTGGTCGTGGCGCCAAACGGCGAGTCCCGGATGCTCGAGGTGTCCGTGGAAGGGCTGAGGCTGGACCGAATGATTAAGGAAGGCGCTGTCATGGCGCGTGACCGCCAGGGGATCCGCCTTGATGCAATCCGCAATAACGGGTGGACATTCTGGGCAGTCGTTCGTGGTCGGCCGTTGGACGACGGAAGCGTGGAACATGGGCTGTCCGCTTCACAGGTGGCTGCGGGCTTGGATCGCGTTCGGCATGGTTGGCCATTGGATCGGCTTGATTCCTTGCCTGATGGCCCGTGAATTTTGACTATTAGCCATGGGTGTGGGCCATTTCACTCACCAGTCGGTGCATTGCCGGTTTCGGGCCGCTGACCTGTACACTGGTTCGGTACATACGGACGCGTCTACCGCAGAAAGTGCATGGATTTAATGTCTGAATCTAACTCCCGCGACCACGAGCGTGGCCGCGAAGGTTCCTCGGAAAGCAACCGGGGAAACAACCGCTCTGGTGGCCGGAAGTTTGAGAAGCGTGGCGGCGCATCGGGGCGTCGAGAAGAGCGTCGCGGCGATCGCCGCGATGACCGCCGTGGCGGTCGCGCTGGTGCTAAACCTCGTCGTGGGGATCGCCGCAACGATCGTCAGGGCCACGATCGTGATAAGCACAAGGCCTCGCATCCGCAGCGTTCGGGCTACCGTGAGGAGCGGATCAATCGCCGCATGACGGATCCGGATCTGCCATCTGATATTGATATCACTGACCTCGATCCTTCTGTGCTGCAGGACCTCTCCTCGCTATCGAAGGAAAACTCCGAAGCAGTGGCCAAGCATCTCATTATGGCGGCAACGTGGCTTGATGATGACCCGCAGCTGTCACTTCGCCACGCGCGCGCAGCAAAGGATCGTGCTGGACGCGTATCGGTTGCGCGTGAAATGAATGGAATCGCCGCCTACCGTGCTGGGGAGTGGAAGGAAGCTCTGGCGGAGTTGCGTGCTGCGCGCCGCATTTCCGGTGGCCCTGGATTGCTTGCCGTGATGGCGGATTGTGAACGCGGCCTTGGTCGCCCAGAGAAGGCCGTGGAATTGTGGCGCAGCGAAGAGGCGAAGGAGCTGGCACCGGAGGATGCCATCGAGTTGGCAATCGTGGCTGCAGGTGCACGCTTAGACATGGGTCAAGCAGATTCTGCTGTGGTCACGATTCAGCGCGCGCAGCCGAACAAGGACGCCACAGGCGTGTCTGCCTGCCGCCTTTCTTATGCTTACGCCAATGCCCTGCTGGAGGCCGGCCGTAAGGAGGAGGCACAGGAATGGTTCCAGCACGCGGTTGACATCGATGAAGGAGACTGGACCGACGCCGCGGAGCGTCTGACCGAATGTAAATAATGAGTATTCTCAAGACCCACGATTCGCTGCTGCTAGATCTTGACGGAACCGTGTGGGAGGGAGGACAGGCCCTCCAGTGCGTCGTTGACGTTATTAACTCCTGTGGTGTTCCCGCGGTGTATGTGACGAACAATGCTTCCCGCAGCCCCCAGACCGTGGCTGGCATGCTCGGAGAAATTGGACTGAAAACGGATGCCAACCGAGTTGTTACCTCCGCGCAAGCCGCAGTCAAGATTGCCCGTGAGGACTTCCCGGCAGGAACCAAGGTTCTCGTTATCGGCGCTGACTCATTCCGCACTCTGGCCCGTGAGGCAGGGTTCGAAGTAGTCGACAGCGCCGATGATAAGCCTGCGGCAGTGTTGCAAGGCATGGATAAGTCGGTCGGTTGGGAACAGCTTTCCGAGGGGGCATTTGCTATCAATCAAGGTGCGAAATACTACGCCTCCAACCTCGATACGTCGCTGCCGACGGAGCGAGGAATGGCCGTGGGCAATGGCTCGCTCGTCGCGGCTGTTGTTTCGACCACGGGCGTTGAACCTATTACTGCAGGCAAACCGGAGCCCGCTATGTTTACGCAGGCGGCCAAGCTGGTGGGGTCGACCAAACCCCTTGCTGTCGGCGACCGTCTGGACACCGATATCGTCGGTGGTAATAACGCAGCGATGGATACGTTCCACGTGTTGACCGGTGTGTCTCGTGAGCTGGCGCTTATTGAAGCCATTCCGGAGGCACGTCCCAATTTCATCGGCGCGGGCTTCCACGAGCTCTCACTCTCGGAAGCACAGGCACGGCCAGGAGCCCAGGGCGGATTCCGGGCTCGGTATGACGGCTATGACATTGTCCTTCAAGGAGGCGATGAGAAGTCGACTTCGGTCGAGGCGCTGCGCACGGTTTTGGAAGTAGCCTGGGCGGGCGCTGAGCCTCCTCGCTATATTCAGCCGCGGAGCGAGGCCGCTGAAAGAGTAGTATCCACATGGCGGTAAAGCCCCATGACCCGCGGGCGGTGCTTGCCCCAGAAAAACTGGATGAGTCCATCGCCGCGATTCTTAACGAGCCATCGGAAACTCTTGAGCAGGAGCTGGTCCAGCTGGACCGTGCTCACACCGTGCTGCGGGATGCGCTTCAAGACAACTAGCGCTTTACACCAAGGAATGTAGGGGAAAGAGGACCTGTCTATGCCACCGCAACGTCGCCGTCTTGACGCGGAGTTGGTACGCCGAAAGATCGCGCGCTCACGTGAGCACGCTGTTGAGATGATCAAGGCCGGCCGCGTGACGGTTGGTGGTTTCAAGGCCACCAAACCCGCCACGGTGGTGGAACCAGAGGTATCCATCAAGGTGGAGGCCAGTGAGGGGGATGACTGGGCGTCGCGAGGCGCACACAAGCTCTTGGGCGCACTTGAAGCCTTTGACGTGGATCTGAAGGGTAAGCGCGTGTTGGACGCAGGAGCGTCGACCGGTGGGTTTACCGATGTCTGTTTACACCGCGGTGCCGCAGAGGTGTTATCGGTTGACGTGGGCTACGGGCAGCTGTTGTGGCGCCTGCAAAACGACCAGCGCGTTACCGTGCTAGACCGCACGAATATTCGTAATCTGACCCTAGAGCAGACCGGTGGGCCGTGCGATGCCATGGTGGGTGACTTATCTTTTATCTCCTTGAAATTGGTGCTTCCGGCCATCGTGGAATGCATGGTCGATGGCGCGTGGTTACTGCCCATGGTCAAGCCACAGTTTGAAGTAGGTAAGGACCGTATTGGCGCCGGCGGCGTGGTGCGGTCACCCGAGCTTCGCGCGGAAGTAACCAAGGACGTGGCGGTCTTCGCTCAGGAGCTCGGCCTAAGCGTAAAAGGTGTGGCTGCCTCCCCGCTACCGGGACCGAGCGGTAACGTCGAGTATTTCCTCTGGCTGGTCAAGGACGGGATGTCCACCCCGGAGGATAGGCTGGACGTACTCATCGAAACGGCAATTAAGGAAGGACCTCAGTGAGCACTACCAGCGCCGCGGATGGCACCATGCGCCGTGAAATTCTTCTTGTCCCGCACGCCAGTCGCGAGGAAAACCTTGCCGCCACCCACCGGGCCGCGGAGCTGCTGCAGGAGGCAGGCATTAAGGTGCGCGTCTGTGCTGCGGATACTGTGCTTCCCGGGCTGCAGCACGTCCGGCATACACCAGCGGCAGCAGAGGGCTGCGAACTGGTGTTGGTGCTCGGAGGCGATGGCACGTTCTTGCGCGCTGCGGATATGGCCCGCGCCGTGGACGTTCCGGTGTTGGGCATCAACTTGGGGCACGTGGGCTTCCTCGCAGAATGGGAAGCGGAGTCCCTAGACCGTGCGCTCGTGCGCGTCATCGAGCAGTCCTATGACGTCGAAGACCGCCTGACCATCGACGTGAGCGTCTTCGATTCGGAAGGCGCGTTGCGTGAGCGCAGCTGGGCGCTGAATGAGGCGTCGATTGAAAACCTCAACAGGTCCGGAGTGCTTGATGCCATCCTCGAAGTGGATGGCCGCCCAGTATCCGCTTTTGGGTGCGACGGTGTACTTATTTCTACCCCTACGGGCTCCACGGCTTATGCCTTCTCCGCCGGCGGCCCTGTGCTGTGGCCTTCGCTCGATGCCATCCTGGTGGTGCCGAATAACGCGCACGCATTGTTTACCAAGCCGCTCGTGGTGTCTCCGGATTCACAGGTAGCGGTGGAATCGGCATCGGCAACGACTCCCGCCGTGGTGATCCTCGATGGTTTTCGGGAAATCTCCATGCCCCCAGGCTCACGCGTGGAAATCGTGCGCGGTGAACGGCCGGTGCGGTGGGTTCGCCTTGACCACCAGCCTTTCACTGACCGGCTTGTGTCCAAGCTGCGCCTTCCCGTGGAAGGCTGGCGCGGACCGCGGCATTAACCTGCTCTAGCGCGTAACCAGGAAGGAAGATAACTCTCCGTGCTCGTTGATATCAGCATTTCTGATCTCGGTGTAATTGAAAGCTCCACCGCGGAGCTTTCGCAGGGGCTCACCGTGCTCACTGGTGAAACCGGTGCTGGCAAGACCATGGTGGTGACCGGACTGCGCCTGCTCGCGGGAGGGCGCGCTGATGCCTCGCGCGTGCGCGAAGGAGCCTCCAAAGCTGCCGTCGAAGGGCACTTTTCTTCTGACTCGAAGGCCGTGGCGGAACTAGTCGAGGAAGCCGGGGGAGAGCCCGATGAGAACGGCGAATACATCGCCTCCCGCACGGTGTCGGCTGCGGGACGCTCGCGGGCCTACCTGGGTGGGCGAGCGGTGCCAGCGGCGACGCTGGGGGAGTTCGCTTCCCATCTCATTACCGTCCACGGGCAAAACGATCAGCTGAGGCTGTTGTCTACTGATCAACAGCTGGCGGCCATTGACCGCTTCGACCCTGCAGTTGACGCGGTCCGCGAGGCATATACCCAGGCATTTAGCCGCTGGCGCGCGTTGGCCAAGGACTACCAGCGCCGTACAGAATCACGGCGTGAGATGGCACAGGAAGTCGACCGGCTCCAGTTCGCGATAACGGAGATTTCGGACCTTGACCCGGAACCGGGCGAGGACGCAGAGCTCGTGACCCTCATTAAGCGCCTGCAGGATGTTGATGCCCTGCGCGAGGGAGCAGCCACCGCGCTGAGCGCTCTCGACGGCGGGGAAGGTTTCGGTGATGAGGACACCGCCGTCAACCTCGTCGGCGCCGCTGAAACCGCGCTGGCTGGGGCCAGCGACGTCGAACTCGCGCGGCTCGGGGAGCGATTGAGCGAGGTCACCGCGCAATTGACCGATATTGCCGCTGAGCTCACCACGTATCTGGGAAATCTCCCCGCGGATCCCAACCTCCTCGAGGAATCCCTGCAGCGCCAACAGGAGCTCAAGCGCCTGACACGTAAGTATGCCGCAGACATCGATGGGGTGTTGGCCTGGCGTGACGCGGCAGAAGCGAAACTCGCGACGTTGGACACCTCTACCGAGGCCCTCGAAGCATTGAAGAAGGAGGTAATGGCGGCCGAAAAGACAATGGTGGCTAAGGCCGAGAAGCTCACTGCTGCGCGCACCAAGGCAGCGAAGAAGCTGGGCTCGCAGGTCACCGAGGAGATTCACGGCTTGGCCATGCCTCATTCCACACTGACGGTCGCCGTGCACAAGGCGAAGTACTCCAAGACGGGCGCGGATGAAGTGGAATTCCAACTCAACGGAAAGCCCTTGGCCTCGGCCGCCTCCGGCGGTGAGCTCTCCCGCGTCATGCTGGCGATGGAAGTGGTACTCGCCAGCGGCGACGGCACCACCTTGGTCTTCGACGAAGTGGACGCCGGCGTGGGTGGTCGCGCGGCGGTGGAGATTGGGCGTCGGTTAGCGCGCCTGTCCATCACCAACCAGGTCATTTGCGTGACCCACCTGCCCCAAGTGGCTGCCTATGCGGATTCGCACCTGCACGTGTCCAAGGAGAAATTCACCTCAGGCGTGGCGGATTTGAGCGCCGAGGAACGCGTCGAGGAACTCGCCCGCATGCTCGCTGGTCTTGATGACACCGCGACTGGCCGCGCGCATGCCCAGGAGCTCTTCGACCGGGCTCAAGCAGAAGTAGAGAGTTTCCGCGCGCCTTCCACACATTGAGTGCCTAACAGGGGAAACTGTCAGGCATGAGTCTGTTTTCCCGTAACACCGATCTGCCTGGAGAACACGGCGCGCTGCGTGATTGCACCCCGGGTGGCAAGGGCATGAAGAAGTTCAGCGCCGGTGACTTCGCAGTCATCAACGCCGCCAACATCTCCCGCCAAGAGGCCCAGACCCTCGTGGATATGAAACCAGCTGCTGTGATTAACGTGGCGGAGTTTTCTACCGGCTCCATTCCGAACTATGGCCCGCACATGCTTCTCGACGCCGACGTCACCCTTATCGAGGGCGTGGGCCAAGATTTCGTCAGCAACTTCAAGGACGGGAAGAAGGCGCGTCTTACCGAGGACGGGACGGTGTATGTGGGGGATACCCAGCTGTCTTCTGGAACGGTGGTTACCCGGGACCGCGCGGAGAAGAACTTCTCCTCCGCGCAACGCGAACTTATCGACCATATGGAAGCCTACTTTGGCAATTCCATCGAGTTCATCCACTCCGAAGGCCCGCTCCTCATCGATGGCCTTGGCGTTCCGGATGCTGGTTCCGTCATGGCGGGACGCAAGGTCCTCGTGGTGTCGCCCTCTGAGGAGCACCGCAAAAAGCTCACGCTGCTGCGCAACTTCATCCGCGAGTATGAACCCGTCATCATCGGTGTCGACTCTGCCGCAGATACGTTGGTTGAGCTGGGCTATCAGCCTAACTTCATCGTGGGAAATCCTTCGGAAGTGAGCTCTGAAACCCTGCGCAGTGGTGCCCAAGTTATTCTCCCAGCTGAGCCGGACGGCACTGCGGAAGGACTCGAGCGCATTCAGGATCTGGGAATCGGCGCGATGACATTCCCGGCTGCGACAGACTCAGCAACGGATCTTGCACTCCTGCTCGCGGACTACCACGAAGCGCAGATGATTGTGCAGGTTGGGGGCGCCCTCGATCTCGATGACATCTTTGCCAACGAGCCAACTGCCACGCCCGCAGCCCTGTTATGCCATATGAAGGCAGGTACGCGCCTCGTGGACGCGGACGCCGTCATCAACCTCTACGCCGCGCCGAATTCCGGCGCAATGGGATGGCTGTGGGCGCTGCTGGGCATCCTCGTGGCGCTGGCAGTGGTCATCCTCATCGTGGGCCTGGGTGGCGATGAATCATTCCTGCAGAACCTGATCGATACGTGGAACAACTTCGCGTTGAGCGTGCAGGGGTGGTTTAAATAATGGGTTCGCCTAAATCCCTGATTGTCACCGGCCTTGGCTTCGGTGCAGCCATTGGTGTTGCGTTGGGCACGTTGGTCATCGCACCGAACATGGACTCCACCCCGGGGCGCGGTGGGGAGTCCAACGACGAGGTCCGAGAAAAATACAGCAAGCTGGTGCTTGACCACAACATTGCGAAGGCCCAGCTGGATTCCGCTGATTCCGTGATGGGGGACCTCGGCCGTTACGTCGTCGACGGCACTCTAGTCCAGCGTCCGGTCATGGTACTCAGCATGCCCGACGCCAATGATGCCGATGTCACGGCTGTGAAGGATCTTCTCGGCTCCGCCGATTCCACCGACGCGGGAAGCATCAAGCTGACCGAAAAATTCCTGGCCCAGGAATCCGCAGACAAGCTGTTGTCCCTCGTCACCACCACGCTGCCGGCAGGGGCGAAGCTCGATAAGAAGAAGATCGATGCCGGTACTCATGCCGGCCAAGCGCTTGCTGCCGGGCTGATGATGGATGCTAAGACCACCCAACCGCTTGCCACCGTCGACGATCGGGCGACCTTGCTGCGTGCCTTGCGCGATGCCGGCTACATCGACTACAAGGATGGCACGATCCTGCCCGCTCAGGCGGTCGTAATCGTCGGCGGCGGCCTGACACCGGGAGAAGACGAAGACAGCGCTGGCAAGAAGTACGCTATCGACACCACCGTCAAGTTCCTGGAAGGTTTCGAGTCCGCGGACGCCGCCATGGTGTATGCCGGGCGTGTGCAGTCTGCAGGGGATGGCGGAGTGTTGGAAAAGCTCCGGGCGGCCAAGACTGGGATTAGCACCGTGGACTCCATCGACCACCCGGTCTCCCAGATGGCCAGCGTTTTGGCCGTCAAGGAGCAGCTCGATGGCGGCCGCGGCGTGTACGGTTCTGCAGCGAATGCCGAGGGCGCAGCACCGGCGCTGCCGAAGGATCTCTAAATGCCACACGAGTTTCGTACGGTGGGAAGCGAGCTGCTTGTCGACGCCCCCATCATCGCCGTCCGCCGTGATGACGTTGTGATGCCGGGAGATGTCGTGGCGCAGCGGGAGATCGTCGAGCACCTCGGTGCCGTGGCCGTTGTGGCTTTGGATGAGGACAACCGAGTCGCCATGGTGGAGCAGTACCGCCACAGTGTGAGCAAACGCCTGTGGGAGCTGCCAGCCGGTTTGCTCGACGTCAAAGGTGAAGATGAACTCAGTGGCGCACAACGCGAACTCCAAGAGGAGGCCGGACTGGCCGCCGAGGACTGGGGTGTGTTGACCGATCTGGTGACCTCCCCGGGCTTTTGTGAAGAAGCCGTACGGGTGTTCGTGGCGCGTGGGCTGCGGGACGTCGCCAAGTTCGAGGCCACAGGTGATGAAGAAGCCGACATGGGGTTTTCGTGGGTGCCGCTAGCGGAGGCCGTCGATCGTATCCTCGCCGGCGAGATTGTGAACTCTATTGCAGTGGCCGGAATTCTCGCCGCCTATGCCTGTGTGCGTGAAGGACGCACACCGCGGCCGGTTGATTCACCTTTCGAGTTGCGGCCGCAGTCGCTGGCTAGCCGGCGTACCGGACCGGATTTGAAGAAGCTGTGAGCAGCACGACTCCTGCTGCTGCCGCTGGGCAAGCGTGGCTGATGCACCTCATGGTGGAAAAAGGTGCCTCGAAGAACACGGTGAGTAATTACCGGCGTGACATCAATCGCTACGTGTCGTGGCTAGCGGAATCTGGGATCACGGATTTGCGCCAGGTTTCTCGCGCGCACGTGGAGAACTACCTCATGTACCTGCGTGAATCCCTCGCCCAGTCCTCGGCCAGTCGAGCGCTGATCGTCGCGCGTGGGCTGCATAAATTTGCGCTCGCGGAGGGGATGATTGAAGAAGACGTCGCGGCGGAGGTTTCGCCGCCCAAGCGGGCCCAAGCGCTACCGGAGACCCTCAGCGTGGAGGACGTCGAGACTTTGCTCACCGCCATTCCCACTGATGAATCCGCAACCCCCATAGACATCCGCGATCGCGCTTTGCTGGAGGTTCTCTACGGCACGGGCGCGCGCATCTCCGAAGTGATCTCCTTGAGCGTGGATGACGTAACGGCTGAGGGGCCGACGACCGTGCGCGATATTCTGCTGCTGAGCGGCAAGGGCGATAAGCAACGCCTCGTTCCGTTGGGTTCGCACGCGGTAAGAGCGGTCGAGCATTACCTCGTGCGGGCACGGCCGGTCTTAGCAACTGGAGCCTCTCACGCGCTATTCCTCAACACCCGGGGCAAGGCCCTGTCACGGCAAAGCGCATGGGCCGCCATCAAGTCCGCTGCACAGCGCGCGCACTTGAGCGCCAACATCTCTCCGCACACCCTGCGTCACTCCTTTGCTACCCACCTGCTGGAGGGTGGTGCGGATGTGCGTACAGTTCAGGAACTGCTGGGTCATTCTTCCGTGACGACGACGCAGATTTACACGCACGTGACTGCGGATTCGCTTCGCGAGGTGTGGCGTACTGCTCATCCACGCGCCTAAAGGCGCCTAGACTCAGTTCGATTTACATCAATGAAAAGGATTTCTATGACTTCATCTGCTCGCGCTTCCCGGACCTTTCGCGGGGCTGCGATTGCTCTCGCGCTCACCGTATTTCCACTTGCCGGTGTTGCGGCCAACCCGGTGAGCGCGAAGGGCGGGATCCCCGGGCTCGGCGCGGCAGTTGCCCATGCTCAGGATGCCACCATCCCCGTGCCGGCTGGACAAACCACGACGGTTTCCCTGCCGGTGCCTGTCGACGTCTCCGTGGCTGCCGATGGGTGGAATGTGAGCGCCTCAGGTGGCACTGCTACGGTGACGGCCCCGCCAGCAGGTGGACAGATTACCGTTCCGGTGACCTATCAGGGCGTGACCATGACCATCGTGCTCGTTGCTGACGCCGATGTCACCGCCGAGGAACTCAACGACGCTGCCGAAAGTGTCGATCCGGGGCGCCTTGGTGGTGGCCAGCCGGGGCCGGGGGACGCAGAGAACCAGCAAGGTAACGAAGAACTGGGTGGAAACGGCGACGTCACAGACGATACAAGCGATGGCGGAGCGGTGACCGGTGCGGATAGTTCCAGCACCGGCCACGCGCAACCGCTCCGTACGGGCCGTGGCTGGGAAGGCGTGGATGATTCCCACACGTCCTATGTCAACCTAGAATCCACCATCGAAGGCCAGACCATTCACGCCAAGCTAGGTTTGAAACAAGCACTGGACCTTTACAACCGTTTCAAGCATCTTGAGGATGAAGGCGTCACGCTGCGTTATCTCAACGCGGAAGGGGAGTTTATCGAGGGCGTGAAACGCGACATTGATAAGGGCTCGCGCACCATGACCCTGACCTACCCAGAGGGCATGGAACCCGACAACCCCTTCATCATGCAGTTCATCAACGAGGACACCCAGTCGGCAGAGCTGGTGGTGACACTCACAGACCCAACCCGAGAGAACACCACCGACGTGCCTCCAGAGCAGCAGCTTGATAGCGACAGCGCCACGACAGCTAGCGAAGAATCAGGCACTGATACAGGCCTTGGCGCCGGCGCGGTGATAGCGGGGATTGCGGCACTCGGCATCATCGCTTTGGTCGCTGGGTTCGCACTCCGTCGGTTCCGTTCGAACCGGAAGTAAAACCTCTCGTAGTCTAGCTTCCAGGCTTTATGCGGCGGCTTTTGCTGGCTATAATCGCGATGCGGGTGCTCAAGGGGGTACCCTATAATCACAAGGATGTAAGAGTGCGGCGCCGGTGAGTGCCGCAGGGCTAACGCGAAGATGGCCTAACTAGAGCCGTACAGGTCAAGGAAGCAGGTGTGACTGTGAGCGACGAGGGACTGTTTGAGGCCTCCGAAACACAGGTCGGGTTGACCGGCCGGCCACTGCGGGAGCTTCCGGAACCAGAGCCATTGGAAAAGCATGGCCCCGCCACGATTATCTCCATGTGCAACCAGAAAGGTGGAGTGGGGAAAACCACATCCACGATCAACATGGGAGCATGCTTGGCGGAGTTGGGGCGTAAAGTCCTCCTCGTTGACTTGGACCCGCAGGGCGCTCTGTCCGCCGGATTAGGGCTGACGCATGATCAGATTCAGGACACTATCTACGACGTCATGCTCGATAGTGAGGTCTCGGTGCATTCTGCCATCGTGCACACCGGCGTCGCGGGGCTCGACCTGGTTCCGGCCAACATTGATCTTTCCGCCGCAGAGATTCAGATGGTCAACGAGGTGGGCCGCGAGCACACCTTGGCCCGAGCGCTGCGCCCGGTACGCAAGGACTATGACTTCATCATCATTGACTGCCAGCCTTCCCTAGGCCTGCTCACGGTCAATGCGCTGGCCTGCTCGCAAGGCGTCATTATCCCGATGGAATGCGAGTTCTTCTCCCTGCGCGGCCTCGCGCTGTTGACCGACACCGTGGAGAAGGTTGCTGACCGCATCAATTTCGACCTGGAGATCATGGGCATTCTGGTCACCATGTTTGACCGTCGCACCCGCCACGCCCGCGAAGTCATGGACCGGGTAGTCGAGTACTTCGGGGACAAGGTCTTCGACACGGTGATTACGCGGACCGTGCGTTTCCCAGAGACCTCGGTAGCCGGTGAGCCGATTACCACTTGGGCACCGAGCTCGCAGGCTGCCAAGCAATACCGCGACCTAGCTAAAGAGGTCATTGAGCGGGCCAACGGCTAGCCGCCTATTATGACCCAACCGGAGATCACCGGCTTTCGCATCGCGCTGGGCAATTTTGAGGGTCCGTTCGATCTGCTGCTCCAGCTCATTCAAGCGAAGAAGCTAGATGTCACCGAGGTGGCGCTGTCTGAGGTTACCGATGAGTTCGTGGCCTATACCCGAGCGTTGGGGGAGACCGCGGACCTGGACGAGACGACGGAATTTCTGCTCATCGCCGCTACGCTGTTGGATCTGAAGGCGGCGCGTCTATTGCCGCGCGGCGAGGTCGATGACCTTGAGGACCTCGAACTGCTGGAGACCCGAGATCTGCTTTTCGCGCGGTTGCTGCAGTATAAGGCTTATAAGCAGGTCGCTGACCAGTTTGCGCAGTGGCAGCGCGGCGCCCAGCGCCGCTATCCACGTGCGGTGGCGATGGAGGAGCGCTTCAGCGAGCTTCTTCCACCTGTCAAACTTGGACACACCCCAGCCACGTTCGCGGAGCTCGCCGCCGGGGTATTCCGCCCCAAGCCTCCCGAGGAAGTCGCGACCGGTCACATCCACCAGGTCGCGGTCTCTGTGCCGGAACAGGCTGGAAAAATCCTCACCACTCTCAAGCTGTTAGGCACAGGGCAGTGGATGAGCTTTGATGCGTTAACGCGGGACTGCACCATTTCCATGGAAATCGTGGGCCGCTTCTTGGCGTTGCTGGAGCTGTACAAAGCCAAGGCTGTGGATGCGTCCCAACCCGAATCCTTAGGCCCGTTGGAATTGTCGTGGACAGGGCTCGACGTGGATCCGGCCGTTGTTGCGGCGGCGAACTGGGATTAAGGTACGCTACCGACTCATGGAGGACACGTCACCCGCAGTACACAGTGAGGCCCCAGTGCCGAGCGCACCGGCGGCTCTTCCGCTGATCCCGCAATTGCGCTCACGCCTCGAATCGATCCTTCTGGTCATCGATTCGCCCGCCAGCGCGGAAGAGCTGGCGCGCGTGGTAGATGCGGAGGTCTCCGTTGTCAGAGATACTTTGCGGGCAGTGGAGCGTGAGCTCACCGAGCGTGGTTCTGGCATCGACCTGCGTGAGACACCGGAAGGATGGCGTTTTTATACCCGCAAAGAAAATGCGGACGCCGTCGAGCAGTTCGTGCTTGATGGGACCCAAACCAAGCTTTCGCGCGCCGCACTCGAAACCCTCGCGGTCATCGCCTACCGCCAGCCGGTCACCCGCGCCCAAGTCGCTGGTGTTCGCGGTGTCAACGTCGATGGCGTTGTCCGCACGCTGCTTCTGCGCGGGCTCATTCGAGAGATCGAAAGCCCCGAGCCGACAGTCGGCAACGCACACCAGTATGAAACCACTGAGCTTTTCCTGGAGCTTCTGGGAATCGATTCCCTCGAGCGTCTTCCAGACCTCGCGCCGCTGCTGCCAGACATCGAGCAGATCGATGAGGACTACTCATAAAGGCCCACCGTGCGGTAGGATTGCGGCCGGACAACGGCGTGATTCCGCGCGCCGCAAATTGAAGAACTATTGAGAGGACACATCCGTGACTCCACCCGCTCGCCGCGATGGCACACCGGACAAGAAAAAGCGAGACAGCGACATGATTGTCTCGAACGCTAAGCCGGCCCGCCATCAGCACGTAAAGAAAAAGGCCACCGCCGATTCCGTCGCCCGCGACTTGGGCGCGGACTGGCTGGTAGACGGTAAAGCTAAGAAGAATTCCCAGAACCAAGGCGAACGCCTCCAAAAGGTGCTGGCCAAGGCCGGCGTTGCCTCCCGCCGCCATGCAGAGATTCTCATCGATGAGGGCCGCGTTGAGGTCAACGGTCAGGTCATCATCACCCAAGGCACCCGAGTTAACCCCAACACGGACGTGATCCGCGTCGATGGCACACGCATCAACGTCAACGAAGAAACTCAGTACTTCGTACTCAACAAGCCCCGCGGCATGCAGTCCACTATGTCGGATGACATGGGTCGTCCGTGCGTGGGCGATGTCGTAGCGGATCGGGTCGTGGCGGGCCAGCGCCTGTTTCACGTCGGGCGCCTCGATGCGGATACCGAGGGCCTGCTTTTGCTCACCAACGACGGTGAACTGGCCAACCGCCTCATGCACCCGAAGTACGAGGTCACTAAGACCTACCTGGCCACCGTCTTGGGGGAGGCCGATAAGAAGCTCGTTCGCCAGCTGCGCGAGGGGGTTGAATTGGAAGACGGCCCTGCTAAGGCCGACTATGTGCAGATCGTGGATAAGAACCA
>NZ_KV794752.1:0-15451 GCF_001808895.1 Corynebacterium sp. HMSC070E08 | reverse complement strand
AGATCGTGGATAAGAACCAGGGTTATTCGCTAGTACGCCTCGAGCTGCACGAGGGCCGCAAGCACATCGTTCGCCGCATGCTCAAGGAAGCCGGATTCCCGGTCCAGCGACTCGTGCGCACCAAGCTTCACACCGTGCAGTTGGGTGATATGAAGCCCGGCTCCCTGCGTGCACTGAACTCCAACGAATTGACCAGCCTGTATAAGGCGGTGGGGATGTAATGATTTCAAACATGCCAAACCAGGGCCTAATCCTGGCCGTTGATGGCCCGTCCGGAACCGGTAAGTCCACGACGTGCCGCGCGTTGGCTAAGCGCCTCGACGCGAAGTATGTCGATACCGGCGCCATGTACCGCGTGGCTACCCTTGCCGTGCTGCGCGCGGGCGTGGACCCAGCGGATACCGACGCTGTCATCGCCGCAACCGCAAACCTGCCTCTGGAGGTCTCCGATGATCCGGATTCCACTCAGGTCATCTTTGCCGGCGAGGACGTCTCCCGCGTGATCCGCGAGGACGAGGTAACCCGCAACGTGTCGGCAGTATCTGCCATCCCGGAGGTACGCCAGAACCTCGTGGAGCTGCAGCGGAACCTTGCCGCGAAGGCACACCGTGCCATTGTGGAGGGTCGCGATATCGGCACCGTGGTGCTCGCTGACGCTCCCGCTAAGGCCTTCATGACGGCCAGCGCCGAGGTCCGCGCGCAGCGCCGCCACGATCAGAACCGTGCGGCGGGCATCGATTCGGATTTTGACACCGTGCTTGCCGACGTCGAGCGGCGCGACGCTGCGGACTCCTCCCGTGCCACCTCGCCGCTGCGCCCAGCCGAGGACGCCGTACTCGTGGATACCTCTGAGATGACCCCAGACGAGGTCCTCGATGCCCTCATCGCCGTCGTCGAAGAATCGGCCGCAAAGGAGGCCTCACATGACTAATGGACCGCAGAACCCAAACGTGAACCCCGAACAGCAGCCGGAAGAATTCGAGACGGAATTTCATTACCCGGTAGGCAAACTCGAGGAAGAGGTCGTGCGCGATCCGCACGGCGGGTGGGCGCAGAAGGATTTCGATTCTGAGGACTTCGACTATGAATTCGATGAGTCGGAATTCGACGACTCCGAGTTCGGCGAAGCCGATTTCGGCGAGGAAGAAGATATCGCTGAAGGTGAGAACCCGCTCAGCGAAGAAGAGTGGGAGGCGCTATCTCACGCCTTTGGCGTGGGCGAGGAGCACACGGAGGAAAACCTCTGCACAGTGGCCGTTGTCGGCCGCCCGAACGTGGGTAAGTCTTCCCTGGTGAACCGCTTCCTCGGGCGCCGCGAAGCGGTGGTGGAGGATCACCCGGGCGTAACGCGTGATCGCGTCTCCTACGTGGCGGACTGGAACGGCCAGCGCTTCTTCGTTCAGGACACCGGTGGCTGGGATCCGAACGTCAAGGGCATCCACGCCGCTATCGCGCGCCAGGCAGAACAGGCCATGGAGACTGCCGACGTTATCGTGTTTGTCGTGGACACCAAGGTGGGCATCACCGAAACCGATGCGGTCATGGCCCGAAAGCTGCAGCGCTCTGAGGTGCCTGTCATCCTCGTCTCCAACAAGTTTGACTCGGAGACGATGTACGCAGACATGGCCGAGTTCTACGCGCTGGGCTTGGGCGATCCGTGGCCGGTATCCGCCCAGCATGGCCGAGGCGGCGCCGACGTCTTGGATGAAATTCTGCGTTTGTTCCCGGAAGAGCCGCGCCATTCTTCGATTACCTCCGGGCCTCGCCGCGTGGCGCTGGTGGGCAAGCCGAATGTGGGCAAGTCCTCGCTTCTGAATAAGCTGACGGCGGAGGAGCGCTCCGTCGTGGACAATGCCGCCGGCACGACGGTCGACCCAGTTGACTCCTTGGTGCAGCTAGATCAGCGCCTGTGGAAGTTCATTGATACCGCGGGCCTGCGCAAGAAGGTTAAGAACGCGCAGGGCCATGAGTACTACGCTTCGCTGCGCACGCGCGGCGTGATTGATGCTGCCGAGGTATGCATCATGCTTATCGACGCCTCCCAGGAAGTCTCCGAGCAAGACCAGCGCGTCCTCAACATGATTCTGGAAGCCGGTAAGGCCCTGGTCATCGCCTTCAATAAGTGGGACCTTGTGGACGAGGATCGCCGCTACTACTTGGAGCGCGAAATCGATGAGAACCTGCGTCACCTGCCGTGGGTGACCCGCGTGAATATCTCTGCGGAGACTGGCCGCGCCCTGCAGAAGCTAGAGCCTGCCATGATTGAGGCTCTCGAGAGCTGGGACCAGCGCGTGTCTACTGGTCAGCTCAACAACTGGATGCGTGAGGCGATTGCTGCGAACCCGCCGCCGATGAACAACAACCGCCTCCCGCGCGTGCTGTTCGCTACCCAGGCCTCGACACAGCCGCCGACTATCGTGCTGTTTACCACCGGCTTTTTGGATGCGGGCTATCGCCGCTATTTGGAGCGCAAGTTCCGCGAGCGTTTCGGTTTCCATGGCTCGCCCGTGCGCATCGCGGTGCGCGTGCGCGAGCGCCGTCAACGCCGATAGCTAGTGTGGGCTGAGAGCACGCAAGCGTCTAGATCCAGCCGTTTGCCTCGGCGCGCCGCGCGGCCTCAAATCGGTTACTTGCCTGTGTCTTCGTCATAATGGCGGACACGTGGTTGCGCACCGTACCGCCACTGAGATGGAGGTGTGCTGCGATATCGGCGGAGCCGAGGCCGCGAACCAGTAGGCGGCACACCTCGACTTCCCGTTCGCTCAGCGGGTTGTCGGGAGTAAAGAGTATGTCCTGAGCAAGCTGCGGATCGATGACACGCAGACCCGAGTGGACGCGGCGGATGGCATCGGCGAGTTCCTCCGGGGGAGTGTCTTTGACGAGGAAGCCATCGACGCCCGCGTTGAGGGCGCGTTTGACGTAACCGGGACGGCCAAACGTGGTGACGATGAGGCTGCGGCAGTGAGTATTGGCGATAGACTTTGCGGCATCGATACCGTTCATTCCGGGCATCTCAATGTCGAGTAGAGCGACGTCTACCTGATGCTCAGCAACGAGTGCGGCGACCTCGGCTCCGGTGGAACACTCGGCAACGACGTCGATGTCGGGTTCGGTACTCAGCAAAGCGGTGAGAGCGCCCCGGACCAGGGATTGGTCTTCGGCGATGAGTACGCGGATGTGTTCGCTCATAACTATCGCACCTGTTGAATCAGCCGGTGGCCGTCCAAGGCGAGGAGGACCGTGGTCACACCTTCGGCACGCTGAGTAATGACCTCGCCACCGACAGCTTCTGCACGGTGGCGAAGGCCGGCGAGACCCGTGAGGCCGTCGGCAAGCGCCTGCGTGGCATCCTCCGTGAAGCCGTTGCCGTTGTCCGTGACCTGGAGGGAATCCTCAGTGAGAATCACCCAGCACTGCGTGGCACCCGAATGACGTACAACGTTGGTGGTGAGCTCGCGCAGTGCCCACGAGAACAGATCTTCATGAGCCCGTGGCTGGGTGAGAGTCTCTGGAAGGTGAGCTTGGATTCCGGCGGTTTCCAGAATGCGCCGCGCGGCTTGAATTTCGCCAGCAAAGGTGGGGTTCTTCATGCGAGTAACAGTGGAGCGGACCTCGGCAAGGGATAACCGAGACAGCGAACTAATCTCCTCGAGCTCGGCAGCGGCCTTGGTAGGGTCGCGGTCGATGAGCCGGCGGGCCACTTCGGCCTTGAGATTGATAGCCGTCAGGGTATGGCCAAGAAGATCGTGGATATCGGAGGCAATGTCCTCTCGTTGCTGGGCCAGATCCAGGTCGTGGCGCAACGCTGTTTCGGTGTCTTCGCGCTGGGAGAGAGCACCGAGGGCCAAGATAAGGAGGGGCCAGCCGAAGAGGATTATTGCGAGGTCAACAAAGCGTGGGCGGTCGTACACCCAGACGGGAATGCTAGCTACGAGTCCGGTGAACGCAATGATGGTGGCAGCAGTTTTCAGCGGCAGTGTGAAAGCGATCAAGGCTCCGAGGTAGGGCACGAAGACCACAATCCAGGCGCCGTGAGAAGGGACGGCGGCAAGCGCGATCAGCGCGAGAATAACCCACCGGATAGCTACTCGATGGTTATGTGACCACCCACGTGGATAGTCGTGCACCGTACCGAAAGAGACAAGGTAAGCAGCACAAAACACCGCGGTGATAATAACCGCCCAGGTTCGCTGGACGGTGGAATAGCTGGGCTGGAGGAGGATCTGCAGCAGCACCGGTAGGAGAAAGATGAGCCAGACAGCGGCGAAAGCAGCGTCACGTGGTCTGAAGTTCCGCATCATGCTCGCTCCTTGTCGCGCTTGTGCAAAAGCAGGCATAGCCCGACGAACACCACCGTCCATACAGCGATATTAACGTATGCGTACCAGAGCGGGTCCTCAATGAAGAGGCGTTCGCCATTGATCATCTGGGAGCCTTCAGAAAGGGGCCAACGGGCAAGCGCTTGCGCGCCATACATTGGGGTGAAGCGACCTACCTCCAACAGCGATTCCTTCAGCGGCATGAATACGTTCCCGGCAAACGCAAGTATGACGATGGTCGAGGTCGCTACGGAGACGGTGTTTTCCGAGGGAATGAGCATAGCACAGGCCATGCCGTAGAAGCCGAAGGGAATGGCGCAGACAACAGTTATGAGAAAAGCTAGCGTCCACTGGTCCGGCTGCATGGACGCCTTTGTCAGCCCACCGGTAATGAAGACAGCGGCAATGGGCAGGATGGCACGAACCGAGATGTTGAGAAAGTTGGCAACGGCTAGCTGGGAAGACCGAAGGGGAGTCAACGCTAGTTGGCGGCCCCAACCCGCGCGATTCTCTGCGACCATAGATCCGGCTGCACCCACAGCGCCAGTGGCTCCTGCATAGAGCGCCATGCCGATCATGACCAGTGCGGCGACATTCCCACCGTTGAATTCGATGTCGCCGTACTCTTGCATCGCGCCAAAGAGGATATAGAAAATGATTGGCAGGCCGATGCTGAAAAAGAGCGTGGGCAGGTCTCGGCGCAGACGTTTAAGGTCGTGGGCCGCGTAGTTGAGGGTTGTCCCGAGCGTGGGAGTTACGGCATTGTTGATGCTCATCGTGGGGTCTCCTTATGGGGTAGTCGTGTCGGGGGAAGCGTTAGAGAGCTCCATAAAGGAGTCTTCGAGGCTATGGCCAGAAATTGTGATGTCCCGGGCCGTGGTTTCGGTGAGTAAGTAGCGAGCAAGCGCATCAGAGTCTCGGGTCGTGATGGACAGACCGGTGTCTGTGTGCTCTTGATACAGCACTCCTGGGAAAGACTCGGTCTCGAGGTTGTCCGGGATGCCGTTGGGGAAGCTGGCACGGATGGTACGGGTGGCGTTTGCATTGCGGATCTCCTCGGTAGATCCATCAGCTTGAATCTCGCCCCTGTTGAGCATGATGATGCGTTGGGCAAACGTATCGGCCTCTTCGAGATAGTGAGTGGTGAGAAGAATCGTTCGCCCAGCGCTTGCCTCCTCGTGCATGGCCTCCCAAAAATGACGGCGGGCGCCGGCGTCCATGCCTGCGGTTGGTTCGTCGAGAAGCAGCACTTCCGGATCTCCCAACAAGGCCAGCCCGAAGCGCAGACGTTGTTGCTCGCCGCCAGAGCACTTGCCCACCCGACGCGAGAGGATAGAGCCCAAGTTGGCGCGCTCGATGATCTCCTTATAGGGGCGGTGGACGGGAAACGCGGCACCGAGAAGCTCAAGGGTTTCTTTCACAGTGATTTCCGGTAGCAAGCCGCTCGACTGCATGACGGCACCGATGCGCCCGCTCTTTGCAGCATGCCGTGGAGTGCCCCCAAGCACGCTAATGGCCCCTGAGGTTGGGGTGGTCAGTCCCAGGATGAGGTCAAGCAGCGTGGTCTTGCCGGCGCCATTGGTGCCTAAGAGGCCGACGATTTCACCTTGCTGAATGCTAAAAGAGACGTCGTGAAGCGCGCGCACAGGGTTGCGGGAGGAGGCGTTGAAGGTCTTGCTTACACCGGTGACGTCGATTGCTGGTGGGGTGGTACGTGTCGTGCTCATACCTTCACGCTATGGCGCGAAGGTTTTCGCAGCGTAGACAGGGTGTCACGAATCCGGGATGACAGTTGTCATGGTTGACGGAGGTGGCTACTCACTTGAGCGCGCCAGCACGAAAGCATCAGTTCGGTACGGAATACGCAGGACCTGGCCGGGCTTAAAACCCATGTGCTCATAGAGATACCAGTTGAGGTTGTAGGTCATGCGCTCGTGGATTTTTTCTCCATTGCGAAGCCAGTACGAGCGAGTGTGCATTAGCTCATGCAGGTCCTCAGGGGTGAGCTCGTGTTCCCACGTAAGGCGCAGCTCCTCACGAAGAGTCCATGGCGCGGTAAAGGATGGGTAAAAGCCGGGGCGGTGGACATCACCGGAGTGCATGATGCGGGAAAGACGCAGGATCCACGGGTCTGCATTGACATCAAGGGTGTTCCATACCAAAAGGACCTTACCACTCGGCCGAAGGATTCGGTCGAATTCTGCACATGCCTGGTCGACGTCGACCCAATGCCAGGTTTGCGCGCAAGTGAGGGCATCAAGGGAGGAGCTGGCGAGCGCTGTGTTCTCGGCGGTGGCCCGCCAGCACGGCACCCCGAGCCGGCGCAGAACACGCGTCATGTCGGGGGATGGATCGCTGGCATAGACGACGGAATTGGTCAGGGATTCAGTGAGCTTGCCGGTTCCTGCACCAACATCGAGAACTGTGTGTGCAGAAGCGATGAGCTGCGACACTTCGCGTGGGTAACCAGGGCGCACGTCATGGTAGGTCTCCGCGCCTTCGCTAAAAGCTTGCGCGGAATGCCTGCGTCGTTGGGCAGTGCCGAAGCTGGGCGCCTCCTTCCCCGAAGCCCGACGGTAGCTGGGGTAGTGCTCGGGCAGAGGGTGAGCGGGAGAGGCGCTGGAGGAAACAGATGGTTCGGAAGGCGAAGAGCACATGATGCTTCCAAACTTACCGTGGCGCTGCGGGTTCGTAGATGTCGGTGCGATGTTTTAAGGTGGACGAGGATTTATTGGCGCGCAGAAGTGAGAGTGTTGAGGGGGAACAATGGGTAAAACGTCTACAGCATGGCCGCGCCCAGTGCACACGCTCGTCGATCTAGCGGCCAGCGCTGTCTGCGTTTTTGCGCTGGCATCGTGTGGGACGCCCGAGGAAGCTCCGACATCCCCGACAACTGAAGCAGCATGGACAAATGATCTCGGTATCCCGGTAGCGCCCATGCTCGTCGGCCCTGAGCCGGGGCACACAAAGAAGATGAAGCTAGCCTCTGGGCGCAGTTTCCTACTTCACGTGCCTGAGAATTACACCCCGGAGCGCGCGTGGCCGGTGCTGCTTTCTTTCCACGGGTATACGGATTCGCCTGAGAATATGGAGAAGTACAGCCAGTTTGATGCTGCTGATGCCATCGTGGCTTACCCTGCTGGGGAGAAGGCGGCGTGGGCCCCAGCACCTTACGCTGTGACGAGCGCGGAAGAAGACCTCGACTTTGTGCGCACAATCGTGGATAGCCTGCGGGCCACTTATGAGGTGGACGACAATGCCATTTTCGCGGCTGGATTGTCTAATGGCGGAGGGTTTGCGGCCTTCTTGGCGTGCCGGATGCCAGGGACTTTTCGTTCAGTAGCTACCGTGTCAGCTGCATACTACGAAGGAATCCATACGGACTGTTCTGATCGACCGGTAGGCCGTTTGGACATTCACGGAACTAAGGATCCCGTGGTCAACTATGAAGGCGGTGTGCGTCATGGCACGGCTTATTCTTCCGTTGCAGAGGTGCTCGGGCAGCATCAGAAACGCAACAAGTGCCGCGGCGACGTCGAGTCGGTACGCCTCACAAACGGTGCGACCAGAGAGACGTGGACCGGGTGCCAGGCTCCGCTTCAGCACATCCGCATTGAGGGGGGATCGCACGTGTGGCCGGGTGGTAACAACTCTACGAAAATTGAGGTGGGAGAAGGCTTCGCCACCGATGCGGTGCTAGATTTCTTCGGAATCCCTGGCAGGCCCGAAGGCACAGAAGAGCATAATGTGGCCTAGAGCCGGGCTATCACCTCAAGGTGAAATGCGCACAAGGAGTATCGAGGGAGCGAACCCGCGCTAGACAGATATCCGCGACCGTTTCAAAACCCGCGTGGCGCGCGGCACTAGACGGCTCGGTGGGGTGGGGTATTTGGACCAAGTGGAATGAGCGTTGACCGTTATCCTCGCGGTTGAGCTCAACGACGGCTTGGGCAGTGGTTCCTGAGCCTGCAAAGAAATCAAGGACTACCGCGTCCGTGCCGCCGGTGATGGACAGTAGATGCTTGATGAGGCGCACAGGTTTGGGGAAGTCGAAGACTCCCGTGACACCAAGTGCTTCTTCGGCGTCACGACGGCCTGTTCGAGTGACCCCAAAACGTTCCCCATCGAGAATGGAACGGGGACGCGCACCCTTCTTTTCGTAGTTCTTGGTGTAGACAAAGCCGCGTCGAAAGACCAGCTCCTCATAATGCTCAGCGACCTTGTCTTTACCCCAACGCCACCGCGCGACGCCCGACTTGCCCTCCGGCTGGTGCGGCCAATATTCGTGGCCATTGGGGCCAACGATGGGAAAGTCGAGGCTTGGTAAGTATCCCAAGGTCTTAGAATCCAACCGCACGAGTGAATAATTCCCTTTCTCATCGCTGTGGTTATAGCGGGTTGAAGTGTGCGCTTCCAAGTCCAGGTTGAATCCGGCATTTGAAGGTGACTTGGCATAGCAAAGGATGTACTCGTGCTCGAGAACCGCATATTTGGAATCATTCTTCCCGGTCCCGCCCTTCTTCCAAATGAATTGCCCGGCGAAGCAGTCCTCACCGAAAACCTCGTTGAGTAGTAGGCGCAGGTGAGCGCTTTCTGACTCACCGATGGACACGATGATGAAGCCGGTATCGGCGAGCACCTCACGAGCCAGGATCAAGCGTGGCAACATCATAGAAAGCCACTCGGCATGCCACTGTCCAAAGTGCTCTGAGCGCATCTCTCGGCGTTGACGGAAATTATCGCGGTAGACAAAATCCTTGCCGGTGTTATAGGGCGGATCAATGTAGATGATGTCCGCTCTCATTCCCTGTGCAATGAAGTCCTTTAAAGCGTCGAGATTATCTGCCACTGTCACGCTGTTGGGGGCCGAATGAGGACCGTTCAGCAGTGTTCTTGTGCGAGTGGCCTTCTCCGTGGCCTGCGCCGCAGCCTGCTCCTTACCCGGCCACACAAGGCCAAAGGCTGACCCGCCTTGGGGGACTGAAGGACTGTGTAGCTCAGAAGAAGGCAACTCTTCAGAGGGATGGGCGGGAGATTGGTGTGCGGAAGGAGACTGAAAGAAAGGCATTGTGGTGCGCCGAGGTTTCGACTTCGATTTCTAAAGGTAAGTGAGCGGTCAATGACGTTGTGCAGCATGTGTCGCGCGACGCGGGAAGGATGAGCACATTTGAATTGTGTCCCAGAGTACAAGGGTTCACAAATGAGAGCGTGGCGGCACGCGCCAAGTTGTTGAACGAAAAGGGGTAACCAGAGGGGGTAGACGTTAAGAATGGTTCTGAGAACTCTCAGTAAGTGAAAGTTTTCCTTTAACTTGTGTTCTAAATGTATAACGATTTATAACGTTTGTGGCGAAGAGGTTGGTGCGTCGGTACGGTGGGGTGACGTGATGGCGCTCAGCTTGGATGTGGCGACCACAGCGCACATGCTTGGTGCGCGGGAAGCTGGCTAGGCCTCGCACTGTCGCCGACATTACGTAGTATTCGGCACACTCGGGCCGTGAGGGTCACCACTGCTAGGACAGTATTTACTTAAGGAAGGAATAAAGTAATGGGTATTTTTGACAAGGCAAAGGATGCTCTGAACTCCGATAAGGGCGAGCAGATTTCGGATAGCGCACTGGATAAGGGCGCAGACCTTGCTAAGGGCAAGCTGGGCGAGGATAAGGCGGATAAGATTGACTCCGCTCGCGACCAGCTCGATGAGCGCATTGGCAACCAGGGCGCTGAGGCTCCCCAGGAGGATGAGCAGAAGTAAAGCGACTGCCGCACTTGGAGCCGGACCGCGTCGAGGTTTCAGTGTTGCGTGACACGTAGCTTGAACGCCCAGGGGTCCCGTCCGCATAGCGGGCGGGACTGCATAAGTTTTACAGCAACGTATATTTTGAATTTGGGGTGACGGGGGTAGGTTGTCTTGCAGTGCGGGCGAAAGCTTAAGAGAACCTGTGTATATTCCTATCTTCCGTTTATGGACCTAAAAGCGATCGTTTCCTAGGTAAGCTGAATTCTGTGATTACTTCAGTAGGTGTGGAACAGGGCAACCAACCCTCGCGCCAGCTCCTTATTGAGCAGGCCGGTCGGGTTATTGCCAAAGCGGGCATTGATGAGGTGCGCCTCCGGGAGGTGGCCGATCAAGTGGATGTTCCGCTAGCGGAAGCCCAAGAGCTCTTTGCCTCTGAAGCTGAGCTTGTACAGGAAACCAAGCACACCCTAAACGAGGCGCTGACCTCAGTCGTTGATCTGCATCTCCAGCGTTTGCCTGAGAATGCGACGGCTGTGGATAAGCTTCGCGCCACGGCGCTGGCGTATTTCTCCTTCGCGGTGGAGGATCCGTCTGCCTTTGCGGCATTTTCTGCGGTTCATGCAACTCCTCGGGTCGGCGTTACCGCAGAGGACTTTGTTAGTCCTGATGGGGATGTCGAAAAATGCCCTATTATGCAGATTGTTTTTGAATTGACCGAGGAGGCTATCAAGGAATCTGGCGGAGTGGATCCCGATGTTAATGGAACCTTGCTGTCGGCGCTGTCGATTTTTTCCCACCTACACGGCGTGACGCAACTTGCAGCTGAGGGAATCTTGCGTTACCTGTCGCCGGCGGCGAAAAAGCAGACATTTGGCGCTGTTATGGACACGCTGAGCGTCGGTCTCTACCCATTCTTCAGGGGAGAGCGTGTCGAGCGCACTATTCCTTATGGCTTGGTGGGAGAGCAGCCAGAGGCGTTGGTAGCGAAGGCCAAGGATTACCCACGGGGAACCGAGGATGAACAGCGTACGGCGTTACTGCGAGGTGCTATTGAGGAGGCGCTAGACCACGGCGTTACCGGCCTTCATATCGGTGGTGCTGCGAAGTGGGCGGGCCTTAGTGTGCAGGAAGCTGAGCACCTGATTGAAAGCGATCAAGAGCTGGCCAGCTTCCTTGAGCGGTATTTGGACAAGGTCAACTATGAGTTCATTTTCCGGCAGGTAGCTGCGCTTCCGGAAGACGCTAAAGCAATGTCCAAGATTAAGGCCACCGGGTACGGCTACGTCTCGCATGCGCTGGCTGATCCGAAGGGCTTTGAAGCTCTTATCAAGATTGCGTCCGGGCCGATTGTTCCGATGTCCTTCGAGGACGACTTCTTGCCGAACGCGAACAAAGCGGTTGAGCTCCAACGTGACTTTAGCGAATTTGGGCGGGCTTTTGGCTTCATTATGTCTCTCGCACGTGAGGCGATCGATGAAGTCGATGGGCCGCGCACCCCGTGGGTTCTTTTCACCTTGGTGATTTCCATGTGGGCGGGCGCTCATGGTCTAGCCGTGCTGAGTACCAAGGGGCCCTTGCGTGGGTGTGATTCAGACTATATTTTCGAGATTCTCACTCACTATATGGACATTGAATTTGGTGGCATCATGCGCAGTCTTAGTGGTATGGCTGACTAATGCAGCAATGTGACTGAGGATTGCGCTCTTTGCGCGTCATCGTCGCCATTCCTCCACCCGCTTTCTTAATGTGAAAGCGGGTGGTTCTTTCTATTGGCACCTGGGGAGGGCTGGTGCGTCGGTGCCTAAACTCGGCGTCCTTCCGGAAGTTGCCCGTTGGTTATGGGGGGTAAGAAAATCGTATTGCCAACGATGTTGACGCTGTGAACTGCACTAATGCTGAGCTGGGGGTTTTCAAACGGGGGTAATGAATGGTTACTCAAATGTAGAAAATATATTTCGACGGTTGTATGGTGACCACGTCCGAACCTTAAGCACTTAGCCCACTGTGTTAAGTGTGTGCTCATGAACTTGCAAGAAAGACTTCGTATGCGTTCCTTACACTCCCGCATCGTTGCCACCGCAGTGGCCGTAGCAACCTTTTCTTCCGTTATCGTCGCCCCGCAGGCTTTCGCCGTTGAGGAGCCGAGCGAAACCGCCTTTGTCCACGAACAGTCCGGCGCTGACACTGTCGACGTCAATGGCACCGCTTTCGACGAAGACGGCAACCTGATTGATTCAAACAACGCTGGCGACAACATCATTGAGGAGTTGGACCGTGAATCCCGGGGCAACGACTTTGGCTTCTACGGCGCGGAAAACGGCAAGCCAACGACACTTGATGAGCTGAAAACCGCCGAGGCATCGACGGCTGACGCCACTATCAAGGTCGTGGAGAAGAACGGCAAATTGGTGTGTGAGATCACCGATGTCCCAGGCAAAGAAGGCGAGATTCTCGAGCGCAAGCTGGACCTTGCACGGGCTTTCTACGACGGTGGAAACAAGCTGCTCCAGACCGTGTGGGAAGTAATCCCAGTCGTCGGTGAACTTGTGCCTTCTGACTTCATCAAGAAGATTGGCGCAAGCTCTTGGGAGGGAATTGCCAAACTTGTTCGTGATGGTGAGGCAGACAAGGACGTCACCTGGGATCTCGCACGCGCGCAAGGTATGGCCATCGCCAAGATTAATAACGCTGATGCAGAGGTGGATCTAAAGAATCCAGATGCCGCTAAGAAGACCGTTTCTGGTCTCATCAAATTTGCTGATGGTGCTTTTGGCAATGGTGTGGCCACCGTTCTGAAGATCTTCAATGCCGCTGTCACCATCGCAGGTCTCTTCCCAGGCGCCAGCGCAGCCAAGGATTTGAAGTTGAGCAAGACCCAGCGAAAGGAAATTGAGTCTACTCTCTCAGATATTTCGGCTTCTGCCTCCGCGCTCGCAGAAATCAATGCACCAGCTGGTCAGAAGTGTGCGGATATGCTCAATGGCAAGAAGGTAAGCAACGACAAGCCCGCTTCTCCTTCGACGTCTAATACCACTGAGCCTTCAGAATCCCCCGCGTCTTCTGAGCCGTCTAGCTCAGTAACGCCGAGCCCTTCTGAGACCACCGAGCCCGAGGAATCGGAGTCTGAGACGCCTACGACGACCGAACCCTCGACTTCTACCACCGACGGTGCTGAGGCTCAGGACGGCAAAGACGGTAAGGACGGTGAACCAGGCCGCGATGGAAAAGACGGTAAGGATGGTATCGACGGCAAGGATGGCCGCGACGGTGCCAACGGTGCACCGGGCGCACCCGGCCGCGATGGCGTCGATGGCCAGGACGGGCGCGACGGTCTTAACGGTCTAAATGGCCGCGACGGCGCTGACGGGAAGGATGGCAAAGACGGTCAAGACGGAAAGGACGTCGATTCCTCCTCCATGGCTGGCTACACATTCCTCGCAGCTATCCTCGGTGGCGGTCTCGTCGTTTCTATTCTGGGCGCGATGGATTACCTCTACCTTTTGGGCTACCTGCCCAAGGAGGGGATCCCGTGGCGTGCTAACAGCTAAGCACCCATTGGACGCTGAGTCCGGACACAGGAGCCGGTCTCAGCAGGGAGCGGGCTGGATGCCGCGGAGGACGTTTTTCTAAAGCTCGCCCTCGTTGCGCAAGTGCCGTAGCTGATTCTCCGTAAAAGTTCGCTCCGCTAGGGATTCGCCGGCACCGTCCTGCAAGTGCACAACGACACTGAGCCCGAGCTCCTGCAGGTCCTCGACGTCTTCACGGTACATGGCCACCGAGCTGATGGTGCATTCTTCGGTATTGATGCGGGAAGCGTAGATTTCCTTGACGGCGTCTACGTTCGCGTGCTGGGCCGGCATGGCGAGCATAATCATATCGATCTGGTGGCTGTCCTTGACGCGCTCCCAGAAGTCGATATCTGTTGCATCGCCCTCCACGACGTTGTAGCCACTCTCTTGGAGATGGCGAACTCGTGCTGGATCGTGTTCCACTCCCAAAACCTTGGCGCCGTAGACGTCGACGAGCTCCTTGTAACAGGAAAGGCCGAGCCGTCCTACGCCGAGGACGAGCGCATGGGCGTCGCCAAGCTCGATGGGGCGATCCTCCGGGTGAATCTTGTGCGGTGGGCGGGCCGGCAGTCGCTTGGCTAGGTGTGTAGCTCGCGAGACGTTTTGTGGGTTGAGGATTGCCGAGATGACAAAGCTCAACGAAACAGCGAGCACGAGTGACAGCAGCCAGCGTTGGTTGAGCCAGCCGTCCTGTACTCCCACAGCGGCAATGATAAGGGCGAACTCAGAGTAGTTCGCCAGCAACAGGGAAGCAAGGACAGAAGTGCGGTTGCGCAGTCCCAACATCCACAGGATTGCCCAGTAAGCGAGGCCCTGGATGGGCAAAAGCAGCAGGAGCAACCCGGCGTCGACGATGTTGTGCCACGTTGGTAGGCCCAGGAAACCGATGTTGACGAAAAAGCCAACCAGCAGCAGTTCTTTGAGGGTAAACAGTGAATGGCTGAGCTGTTCTGCGCCAGGGGAGCGGGAGAGCACCACGCCCATGATGAGCGCGCCGAGGCTTCCGGAGAGGCCGACCCACTCGAAGAGAGCATAACCAGGCAGCAGCGCCATGACGATGCCAAAGAGCGCGCCCAGCTCACCGTGCCCGAGCTTGTACCAGCGGCGAGTAGTCAGCGCTAGCAGCGGGACGATGAGGACAAGCAACACGGCCGCTAAGCTTGGCGGCTCTCCCCGTAGGATGCTCATGAAGACGACAGCGATGATGTCCTGCATGATGAGGACGCCGATGCAGATATTGCCGTAGAGGGCTTGTTCATCGCCGCGGTCTTGCAAGATTTTGACGACCACGATGGTGCTGGAAAAACTCAGCACGAGGGCGACGTTGACCGCTATCGAAAAACTGGTCGGACCGAATGCGCCGAGTGCGCCGAGAGCCGTGATAAAACCCATGCCGAGGAGGGTCATCACGAGCACGTGGGCGGTGGCGGTAAGCCAGACAGCCTTGTCGGTCAAGGCCCTCAGATCGAGGCGCAACCCGATTGCAAAAAGCATCAGCGTAACACCGATGTCGGCGAAAAGATCTAACGCTTCAACGTGCTCGATACCCCCGGCATTGAGCGCGAAGCCAGCGACGAGAAACCCGATGAGAGGCGGCAATCGCACCGCCCACGCAATTAGGCCGCAGCCAAACACCACTGCGAGGTAGATCAATAACAATTCCATGGATTGTAATAGTGCCCTAACCCGAGCTTTGGCCAGAGTTTGAAACACTATCTACCCCATGAGGGTGAGAAACATGGAGTGGCCTTGCTTGGCGATACATGTCGTTCACGGTAAATAAGCGCTAAAAAATTGGCTTAAGGGACATTTCGTGTGGATAAA